>NZ_JBYLFR010000004.1:0-235226 GCF_057748165.1 Paracoccus sp. NIOT.M2S5SZ12 | reverse complement strand
TCCGTCAGTCGTGCCTTCTTCATCGTCCGTCCTCTCCATGGGCCGGACTCTAATCGTAGATGGAGGAAAAATCCCGTGGCAGGTCAACGGCAGCGTCGCACCCGCCATGACGCTGAAAATGCCATCCCGAGTTCTACGGTCGTGCCTCGCTAAAATGGGAACAACTACCAATCGGCACGAGGCTTGGAAATTTGACGGTATGGTCGCCGAACGTCAGATCCGCAACGCCGTCCTGAACGGCTACACCGCGCTCCGCATACGTGTCACGGTAGCCGTGGGATAGGTCTGGCCGGAAATGGGGATCCTCGGCTCGCATGCGATTGTCGAAACATAGTCGACGCACGATGCCGATGGATCGAAATAAGGGCGCAGCACAAGCCGCGCCCTGGCGTGCATGACCTCAGATGAAGTCGATGTGGTTGATGATGGTCTGAAGGTCGCTGATGTTCTGGAACATCAGGACGTCCCCGTCGCCGAAATCAAGCGCCGCCTTGCCGTCGATGACGGTGCCGTAGGTGTCGATCACGTCCTGCGCCGTGAGGCATGCATCATCCCACAGGTCGGCATCCAGCTGCAGGCGGTCGGAGTTCTGCCCGCCGATGGTGAAGTCGAGGATGAGGTCGATGTCGCTGTCCACCCGGTAGACGAACGTGTCGCTTCCGCCGCCGCCCAGCAGCGTGTCGTTGCCCGTTCCGCCGTCCAGCAGATCCTTGCCGACGCCTCCGTCCAGGTAATCGGCGCCGGCGCCGCCGGAGAGCTGGTCGTTGCCCTTGCCTCCGGACATCACGTCATTGCCGCTGTCGCCGCTCATCTTGTCGTTTCCGGACCCGCCGACCAGCTGATCGTTGCCTGATCCACCAGACATTCGATCGTTGCCGTCATCGCCGAAGAGCTTGTCCTTGCCGTCCCCGCCGGACAGGCTGTCATTGCCCGCGCCGCCCCGCAGCTTGTCGTTACCGGCACCACCCTCGATGGTATCGTTACCGGCAAGACCCTCGATCAGGTCGGCACCGCCGCCGGCGGCGATCATGTCGTCTCCGTCCGTCCCCTTCAGCCGATCCGCATCTTCTGTTCCATTGATCAGTGACATTGTTTTCCCTCACAATATTTAAACCACCAAGACCCTCGCAAAGAGTTACGGGGGTCAACGACATACCTTACGGTATTCCAGTCAAGCGCTTACGCATGCAGGTTCCAAGCAAGGCCACTAAGGCCAAAGCTTGTCGTGAACATCCATGCGACTGCGCAGGGGGGGAGCGCTTTGCAACATTCCGAACAGTCCCGCCCATCGACAAACGATGGGCGTCTTACGCCACCCTGGAGAAAAAGGTATATGAGTAAAATTTTACTGACAACCTATTAGTGGAATTTAGCCTTTCTGGATTGATTGTTCTATATTTTCAAAAACAACCTGAGATTTAATGCATATGAAAAACATGGACCTGAGAAACTTCCCAGTCTTTCGATATGTTCATCCATTTTGCAGGGGGTGAACTGAAAACTGCTTTTTGATGTCCGGAGTAGTGGAATGAAGTGGCGTCGAGAGGTCGGCGCTGCCCACAGTTGATTCGTGGCGCGAGATCAGGGTTGGCGGCTGGTAGCTAACAATCTGTGCAAGGCCGATCGCTGCAATGGCGACTGTCCGACATGTGGCCTATGGAACAGCCACGCGATTCCGATCCTCACATCTCTTGGACACGGGTTTGGTGCGACATCGTCGCGTTTCAGTTCTGATCCGGGTCGCCTATTCCCTCCGCCCGGGGATGCGGGCGCGTGCTACCCTGTCCTGCCCCGCACATCTCAGCTGATCATCACGGTGCAGCGCTCGACATCAGCGTTCTGCTGCAGCGTGCCGAGATGGATGTCGGTCAAGGCGAGGCGCTGCGTCGACGCATAGGTCGTCGGCGTGGAGCTGATGTAGTCCAAGCCAATGTCGGCTCCTCGGGTAATACCCCCATTCCTAGCGGGGTGCATCTGTAGAATTCACGCGGCCATTTTCAGTTTCATGGCGGGTGTGATGCCACCGATACCCATGTTCGGGCGGTCATTGTTGTAAGTCCAGAGCCATTGCGTGGCGAAGTCTTGGGCCTCCTCGATGGTTTCGATGATGTATTGGTCGAGCCATTCATGCCTGACGGTGCGGTTATAGCGCTCGATGTAGGCGTTCTGCTGCGGCTGGCCTGGTTGGATGTGCTGGATGGTGATCTTCCGCTTCTTGGCTCATTCCATCAGCTTGCCGCTGATGTATTCCGGGCCGTTGTCGACCCTCATCGTTCCGGGCTTGCCGCGCCACTCGATAATCCGGTCAAGGCTTCGGACGACCTGCTCCGCCGGCAGCGGAAAGTCGACCTCGATGGCTAAACCTTCGCGGTTGAAGTCGTCCAGCACGTTCAGCAGCCGAAACTGGCGGCCATCGCCGAGGCGATCAGCCATGAAATCCATCGACCAGGCATGTTTGGCGCATCCGGCACGGCCAGAGCCTCCGGTTTGTCCCGCTTCAGCCGCTTGCGGGGTTTGATCCGCAGGTTCAGTTCCAGCGCGCAATAGATGCGGTAACCAGCCGTCCACGAAACCGGCAGCAGGCCAGATCGAGACATTCCAAAAAAGGCCGCGTATCTGTCTTGGTCGAGGGCGCTCTTGCAGCCGATCGCGGTCTTCGCGCAGCAGTGTGTTCCCGAGAACCACGAGGCGCCGCATGACAGCTGTGATGGCCACCTTCTTTGCCGTACCTGCCTCGAGGAGACGCTGATACTGCTAACGGTAGAAAGGGATTGCTACGGGCGGGCAGGTAAATCGCCGGCCGAATAGATGCACGTCCCCCAGCAACCCGTTCCTTGCCATGTGCCTGACTGCTGTGGCA
Source organism: Paracoccus sp. NIOT.M2S5SZ12 (assembly GCF_057748165.1). Classification (NCBI taxonomy): domain Bacteria; kingdom Pseudomonadati; phylum Pseudomonadota; class Alphaproteobacteria; order Rhodobacterales; family Paracoccaceae; genus Paracoccus; species Paracoccus sp. NIOT.M2S5SZ12. Next base: position 232,366 of record NZ_JBYLFR010000004.1, on the reverse strand, counting down.
CCGATCGTATCGGGTTGCGACACGTCGCCAATCCTTGAGGCGGCCGAACGTGATCTCAATGCGGTTGCGCCGTTCGTAGCGCCGCTTGTCGTATTTGACGGTCTTCTGCGGGACTTCCGTACGGGGATACACACCTTTATCCCCTTGTCTTCCAACGCTTCTCTGAACCAATCGGCGTCATGGCCTCTGTCGGCCAAAAGCCGACCCGCCTTCGGCACGCTGCCCAGAAGCGCCGCTGCGCCGGTGCAATCACCCACCGGACCGGCAGACATGTAGAACCCGATTGGCCGCCCCTTGGCCTCGGTAACTGCGTGCGACCGGGTGTCCATGCCACCTGCGGTTCGCCCGATCCGACGCCTGTGCCCCCTTTTTTCAGCCATAGGCTCGATGCCGTGCGGCGTGCTTTGAGACAGGTTGCGTCGATCATGATCGTCTCATGCCCGGCACTTCTGGCGGCCAGGCCTACGATGATCCGGGCGAAGACACCGTTGTCGCTCCAACGTGTCCAACGGTTGTGGAGGGTCTTGGCCGGGCCGTATTCCTTTGGCGCATCGCACCACCGCAAGCCATTGCGATTGATGAAGATTATGCCGCTGAGATCGCGCCGATCACCGACGCGGGGTTTGCCATGACTCTGCGGAAAGAACGGTTTCAGGCGCTCCATCCGGCCGTCGGTCAGCCAATGGAGGTTGCTCATCAACCAGGTCTCCTCGCGGAGCCTCAATCATGCCAAGGGCCTGAAATCAAAGAGTCTGGAGCCTGGGACGGATACCTGTGACATGACAACAAACCAGTACCGGCAATGCTGAGTTCCAACAGCAGCTGATCAGGCCCGCGGCCGCTTGGCCGGCCGGTCGGATTCGAGGATGGTGACGGAGACCGCGACCTGTGGTGGTTCCCGATGGGCGACAGGGGTCCGCCGATGGCCGCAGACAGGAAAAACGCTGCTTGTTCCCTTCGGTGGAGGTGGTGGCACAGCAGGCCGGAAAAGCGGGCGGCGCAATCAGCGGATGACAGATTTCGATGGTTCATGGTAATCGAAAGTTCAGTCTCTGCATCGTTTCCGCAGGGCGATGGTCGGCCTGCCGACAGTTCGCTCATTGCGCCTTTGTTCGCGAGGTAATGTCTTGGGTCTTCGCTCCGATATGCCGCCCGCCCTCCGTCATCATTGCTAACGCCGCTCGCCCTTGATGCACATCCATATCGGCATAGCCGCCGCCCGGCACAGATCCCAAGGCTGGGGGGACACGCAATACGCGGAGGGGCTTATGCGCGCATTGATGCACAAGGGTGTCGGGTCGCACCTGTTTTTCCGGGGGGAGACACCGGAGCGCCAGCCCGGCAGGAACGTCGTGATACGCATCGTGGGCCCCCATCTGGAGGAGCCGGTCGCGGCCATGCCTAACATGGTCTGGATGATCACGCCGCCGTACAACCGCACGGCAGGGCTGCTGCGCCGGTATCAGCGGATCTTCACGCCGTCCCAGCGGGTGGTGGCCGAGCTTCGCGCCGAAGGGATCGCGGCGCAGCACATGCTGCAGGCGACCGAGGACGACCACTTCCACCCCGGCAGGCGCCGGGAGGACCGGCCCGATCTGCCGATCACCTTCGTGGGCGCCCATGCCCCGCGGGCGCCGCGCCGCATCGTCCTGTCGGCCATCGAGCAGGGGTTTCGCGTCCATGTCTGGGGTCCGGGCTGGAAAGACGTGATTCCCTCCGACATGTGGATCGGCGACCACCTGGATTATGATGCGCTGGCCGAGGTCTATGCCCGCTCTCGGATCGTCCTGAACGCGCATATGCCCGAGATGGCGATGCAGGGGATCATGAGCAACCGCACCTATGATGCGATCGCCTCGGGGGCGATGGTGGTGTCGGACGTCCTGCGCTACTTCAAGCCGCCGCCGGAACTGCCCGAACTGATGCAGTCCCACCCCGGCAGACCCTTGGCCGCCCTGCTGCACCGGCTGCTCGAGGCGCCTCCGGCCGATGCTGCGACACGGTTGGACCGGCATCACCGCATCGCCGCGACCTATGGCTTCGGGGCCGTCGCCGAGCGCATCATCGGCGCAGCCTCCGAGGTTCTTGATGCCGGTGAGATGCCCGCACCCGCGTTCCGCCGCCGCAGCCATGGCCGAGCCGGCACGGTCGAATTGACCGATCCGGCCAGTTCGGCCCCCGATCAGCAGCAGGCGATGCGGCAGACCGCCGAACAGATCCTGGCCATCGCGGACGCGTTCGGCCACCCCCGGCGCGACGGGTTCGTGGAGGGTGGGGCGGGACCCTGCCGGATCATCCATCCGCTGATGGCGGACCTGCGCCTGGCGCAGGACGCGGCGCGGCGCGATCCGCCCGGACCGTCGGCGCTGATCGAGGCCCTGGCGGGACGCGCCCGGCGGGTCATCGACGCGCTGCCCGCGGATGCGCGCCCGCATCCCGTCCTGCGCAAGGCCCGCACCCGCGACGCCCATCTTACCGCCATGATGCGCGACGAGCCGCTTTATGCGCATCACGCCGAGGAGTACTCGCGCGACATCCACAAGTCGCATCTGCGCCTCTGGCCGCGCCGGGATGCGGTGCGGCTGGCACGGCCCATCGGCGTCTTCCTGCACCTGTACTATGACGAGCTTGCCGGCATCTTCCGCGACCGGCTGGCGCAGATCGACGCGCCGCTGCAGCTCTATGTCTCGACCGACACCGAGGCCAAGGCGCATGGCCTGCGCGCCGTGTTCCCCGAGGCCGACGTGCGCGCGATGCCCAACCGGGGACGCGACATCCTGCCCAAGTTCTACGGCTTCGAGGGGGCGCATGACCGCCACGACATCGTGCTGCACCTGCATGGCAAGCGGTCGGCCCATTCCGGGCTTCTGGACGAATGGCTGGCACATATCCTCGACTGCCTGCTGCCCTGCCCGTCGCAGATCAACCGCATCCTGTCGCTGTTCCAGACGATCCCGGAGCTGGGACTGATCGCCCCCCTGACCCACAAGGCGGTCCTTCCCGCCGCGCATTGGGCCGCCAATCACGACATCGCGCGCGAGCTTGCCCACCGCATGGGTCTGACCGCGCCCCTGCCCGAGGACGACCGGCTGCGCTTTCCCGTGGGCTCGATGTTCTGGGCACGCCGATCGGCCCTGCAGCCGCTTCTGGATCTCGGTCTCCGGCCCGATCATTTCCCGCCCGAGGCCGGACAGTTGGACGGCACCCTGGCCCATGCCATCGAACGGATGGTCGGCTGCACCTGCCTGGCCACGGGCCACCGGATGCTGAACGTCGCCCATCACGGCAGCCGCCAGCACAAGCGCTTTCAGCACGCGTTCGACAGCAACCGGCAGGTCCGCGCGGCCCTGATCTCCGGCCTGCTGGAGGGAAATGCGCAGGCATCCACGGAGGTCGCCGCCGATGAATGAACCCGACGAGGACATCCTGACCCAGGGACGACCGCTGCTACCGGATGCCGCGGTGGTCGCCGGGTTGCTGGACCGCGCGATCTCGGTCGGCTGGCTGACGAATGGCGGGCCGCTGCACGAGCAGCTGGAGACCGAGATCGCCCCCCTGTTCGGCGCGGGGACGATCCGGCTCGTGTCGTCCGGAACCATGGCGGCGATGATGGCGCTGCGCCTTGGCGGCCTGCCCGAGGGGTCGGAGGTCATCACCAGCCCGGTCAGCTTCGCCGCCACCGTGCAGGCCATCCTGTGGTGCGGCTTCCGCCCGGTCTTCGCCGATGTCGACCCCGTCAGCCTGAACCTGGACCCCGAGGCGGTGCGGCGGGCGATCACGCCGCGGACCTCGGCGATCCTGCCCGTCCATTTCCTGGGTCGCCCCTGCGAGGTCGACGCCCTGCAGGACATCGCCGCGCGGCACGGGCTCTGGCTGGCCTATGACGCGGCGCATGCCTTCGGGGTGACGCTGCACGGGCGCCCGATCGCGGGCTGGGGCAATGCCTCGGCCTTCTCGCTTCACGCGACCAAGCTGATGCATACCGGAGAGGGCGGCGCGCTGGTCGTGAACGACCCCGACCTGCGCGTCAGCATGGCCCGGATGCGGAACTTCGGCCTTGCGGGCGGACGGATGCAGGGCATGGGCACCAATGCCAAGCTCTCCGAGGCGCAGGCCGCGCTTGGCCTGGCGGTGCTGCCCCTTGTGGCGGCCGAGGCCGAGACCCGCCGTCGCCTGCGCGCGTCCCTCGATGCGGCGCTGAGCGACATTCCCGGCATCGCCCCGCACCCGTCGGCGCCGGGCGCCAGCGACAGCCTGCAATATTACGCGCTGCGGATGGCCCCCGAGCTACGCCGACGGCTGCATCTGGCCCTGGCCGAGGGGCGGATCCTGGCCCGCGACCATTTTCCGCTGCTCTGCGGACCGGACACGATGCTGCCGGATGCGCCCATCGTCACGGCCCGCACCGTCCCCGCGGCCCCGCAGGCGGCCCCGCAGGTCCTGTGCCTGCCCTTCCACGGTGGCGTCACCGACCGGCATGTCGCCGCGATCGCCGACATCGCCCGACAGACCGCAAGGCAGGCATCATGAAGGCGACGTCGGATTTCCATGAGATCACCGTGTTCGGCGCGCGCGGCACGGCGATGATGGTGATGCAATCGCTGCACGAGCACTATCCCGGACGCGCCAACGTCCGCGCACTGATCGACGATCTTGAGAACGGCTTCCTGCATCCGCAGCTGGGCGTGCCGGTGATCTCGTCGCAGGAGCGTCGGGCCCTCTATCCCGACCTGCCGGTGCTGATCTCGGTGACCAGCCCCGCGCTGCGCGAACGCACCGCGCTGCGCCTGGCCGCGGAGGGCGCGACCCTGGCCGATATCGTCTCGCCTGGCATGAATCGGATCGACCCCTCCGTTCGCCACGACCCCGGCGCCATCTGCGCACCTTTCACGCGCGTGGGTCCGAACGTCCATCTGGGCACTGGCACGCTGGTCCTGGCGACGATGCTGGCGCATGACGTCACCCTGGGCGACTATTCGGTGGTCAGCGTCCATGCCAGCGTCCTGGGCCATGTCCGGATCGGTCGCGGCGTGACCATCGCGCCCCATGCCGTCATCGGCAATGGCAGCGCGCGCCGGCCCTTGCGCATCGGCGACGGCGCGGTGATCGGCATCGGGGCCACGGTGATCCGCGACGTGCCTCCGGGGGCACGGATGATCGGCAACCCCGCCATGACCGTCAGGCAGTTCGCGAAGCTGGATCGGCTGCTGCGCGACCCTCCAGCCTAGAGAGGACGGCATCCGCATAGGCGTCAAAGCCCACCTGCGCGCGCACCATCCGCCGCAGCGACCGGCGCGAGGCCGCATCCACCGCCCCCGCCCTGTCCAACGCAGCGCGCGCAAAGCCGTCCACATCGCCCGGCGGGACGAAGACCGCCATCGGCTCGACCAGCCCGCGCAGGCCGACATCGGCGGCATAGCCCACGAAGGGAATGCCCATCTGCGCCGCGTGGATCGCCGTCGTCGGGCCGGGGTCCTGCCGCGACGTCAGCAGATAGAGGTCGGCGGCCCGATACCAGGCCGGGGCATCGTCGACAAAGCCCGGCGTCGTCAGGTCCAGCCCCCTGGCGATGGCATCCGCGGCCAGGTCGCGCGCCCATCCGTTCATCTCGCCCAGCCAGACGAAGCGCGCCTGCGGTTCGCGCCCGGCGATCGCCAGCGCCGCCTCCAGGAACAGATCGAACCCCTTGCGCAGATCGGCATAGCCCGCGCCGATGAAGACCGGCCCCTTGCTCCGCATCCGCTGCCGGACGCTGCGAAAGGCCGAGATCGGCGTGTCGGGGAGGGATATGCCGGGACGGATCTGCGGGACCCTGCCCAGAAGCGGCTCCAGCCCCTCGGCCATGCGCGGCAGGGACGCGACCAGCTGTGCCCCGGCCTCCCGCGCCGCGATCAGCGGGGCGACCAGGCCCTGCTCGCGAAGATAGTCCGGCATCTCATGGATCAGGACCAGGCAGGGGTTGCCGGCCGCCGCAAGCGGCGCGGCCAGAGCCGCCGCCGCCGCACTGACGATCAGCGCGGGAACGGCGGGATCGAGGCCTTGGCGAATATCGGCCAGATCATGCCCGTCGGTGGCCAGGATGACCGGCCCTCTCGCCTCGAAATGCAGCAGCAGAGGCCCGCCCCGCAGCAGCACGAAGACGGGCTGCCACCCGCGACGGACGGCCGCGCCCGCCAGGTCCAGCGCCAGGATCGGCACCCCGGCCTGCTGCGCATCGTGGCACGCCACGAGGAGTGGGCGGGCAAGGGCGCCCAGGCCTTCCCCCCAGGATGCGTCCTGCGAAGGTGCATGCGTCCTGTGCCCGGCCCGCTGCCCGTGTTCGCACCAGTATCGGAACGGCCGACCCGCCTCCAACGGCATGTGACGTTGCGCATAATAGGTCGCATCGAACGCGGCCGAGGGGCTGCGCCCTTCCGCATCGCCATGACGGACGAAATGCAGCGCGGCATCCAGCCCCAGCCCGGCCAGATCGGGATAGGCGGCGCGGTACCATTCAGGGTCGATCAGGGGATGGGGCTGACGTTCGACCCCTTCCGCCAGGCGCTGCAGATAATCCTCCACGGCGGTGGCGGCACCTCGGGACCACCAGTCGGGATACCGCGCCTTGTAGAACGCGGTCGAGAAATACGGACCCGGGTCCAGCCCCTGCGCATCACCTCGCGTCTGGAAATGCCGCATCGGCACGGCGCCGCACTCGGGGGCGGTGCGGCGGTAATAATCACGATCAAAAAGCCCATGGAAGTTCGTGGAAGTCGACATCGCGTCCTCTGGCTGGATCGGATCCATCATTCCCGGTGGATATCTTTCGTGCAAGCGCGCCGTTGGATCGATCCGCGACGGAGGCCAATGCCGAATCAACATTTTTTTGTTTGCACGAGGATGTGAAACTGCTACCACGATAGAACCGGGAGGAAGTGTGGCCCGGTGTCGCCTCGAATCGCCTTTTGGCCTTCTGTCAGGATGAACATCATGAAACACGCCCGCGTCAGCGCGTAATTCCCCGGACCGCGCGGTTGCCTCCATTGGCAAGTCCGCATTGCAGATTTTCTGCGCGGTTAATTGAACTTTCCAAACAGCATCCGCTTATCGGAGCGACGCGTCCCCAGACGCCGTCATTTCGTAGGCGTTCCCCCGATTTCGGGCCATTGCCCCGAGTCTGTCACAAGGAATGTCACAAGGCCTTTCTTCACCCAACTTCCCGGCGTCGATCTGTCCCTTGACCTGGGTCTTGTCAGCATCGGCAACAATGCCCTGCTGAACAACGTCAACAGCCAAGAGTTCGACGAATACTACTTCCAGCCCGCAGACGACACCACCCTGACCAACGGAGAGCGGGTCTCCCTTGTCGACGACACGTTCGACGACCCCTCGGACCCCCGCCTGTTGACCGGCACCTATGTCGGTTCGGGCGCGGTTTCGACCGCCAGCATCTCGGTGGACGTATTCGGTCTGACGGGCGTCCAAGCCAGGCTCTCGCCGGTCGAAGGCGACTTCATCCTGGGCGATGACGGAAATGCCTACTTCACGTCGGATCAGTCCCTGAATGCGAACAACCTCTCGGTCGACCTGTTCCTTCAGGTCGGCTCGATCACGCTCATCGATCTGACGGTGCCCCTCAACACCCTCGGCACGGGCATCATCGACAACCTTCTGCAAAGCGTCATCCTCAACATCGAGGTGGATACCGACGGCACGCTGGTGGTGCCGCCCGGCCAGATCGCGCCGTGCTTCCACACCGGCACTCTGATCCAGACGGATCGCGGCCCCGTCGCCGTGGAGGACCTGCAGGTGGGCGACCTTGTCGTCACGCGCGACAACGGCCTGCAGCCGATCCGCTGGATTGGCGTGAAGCGCCTGTCGGAAGCCTATCTGGCCCGGAACCCGCACATGCGCGCCGTGCGCATCCATGCGGGCGCGCTTGGTGACGGCATCCCGGCAGCCGATCTGGTGGTCTCGCCGCAGCACCGGATCCTCGTGCGCTCGACCATCGCGCAGAAGATGTTCGGGACGGACGAGATCCTCGTCGCCGCCAAGCAACTGCTGCTGCTGGACGGCATCGAGATCGCCGAGGATCTGGCGGCGGTGGAGTATCACCACTTCCTGTTCGACCGGCACGAGGTCGTCCTCTCGAACGGCGCGGAAACCGAGTCGCTGTTCACCGGACCAGAGGCGCTGAAGTCCATCGGCCGGGCCGCGCGGGAGGAGATCTTCGGCCTCTTCCCCGAGCTGCAGGCCCGGGACTACGAGGCCGTGTCTGCGCGCGTGCTTGCATCGGGCAGGATGGGCCGCCGTCTGGCGATGCGTCACCGTCAGAACCACCGGCAGCTGGTCCGCTGATCGTCGTTGGACCCCGGATGCCGGGGTCCGACGCACCACCCGATGATGGTCGGTCCCACTTGTCGGAGCGGGGCCGCCTTCATCGGCATGGCGCAGCCCGTGAACGGCCCGGAGCCGCGTTCCAAAGCGCCTTACATGACCGCGTTCCGGTCCCCCCTGAGGGCAGAAGCCACGGCAAGTGTGATCGACGGCATTGCGAAGGGAGTCGGCCCAGCCCGGCATCAAGCGCGCAGCTTTCCAGAGCGGAAGGGCGACCGAAACACCTTCGGTCGCCGTGGCATACCGACAGGATGTCGTTCGTTTCCGCTCCCACAGCAGCGGCTCGGATCGACTTCGCTCTGCGCCCAGTGATGCCCTCCCTTCGTCAGTCCGCGCCCATGTGACGGGCGGCCTGGAAGAGCTTCGACGACATGCGCGCCTGATGCGGGATCGGCGCCCCGAAGGGGCTGGCGGCGGTTCCGTCGCGCGTGGACCACAAGACATACTCTGGCTCCATTTCCCTTGCGAAATCGGCAGTTGCCATCCCGGCTATGGCGCACGCCACGCGAATCCGATCCGCACTTCGCCGCGCAAGGGATAGGGGTAAGGTCGCCTGAAGATCGCAACAGGCGTCGCCGGATCGTGCCGTTCATCGTCCCTTCCAAGGCAGAGGTCACACCCGGCACCCATGCCCTTGAACCTCTACGGGATCTCGATCTTGCCGACCAAGGGCAGGTCGTCGCTCGGGCCGACGGTATGGCGTTCGATCATGCGGTGGACCAGCGGGTCGCCCTCGCCGCGGTGCAGGGCGCGCAGGGCGACGGCAACCTCGGCATCGGATTTCGTGCGGCGCAGGTTGTGGCGGACATATTCGTCCCAAGTGGCGATGTGATAGCTCTCGCTCCACTGATCGGGATGTTCCAGATCGCGCAGCAGCGCCCAGTTGCGCGCGCCGTCACGGCGGCGGATGGCGCGGCGGCGCTGCATCAGGCGCAGGAACTCGGGCACGTCGGGCTGGTCGATGCGATAATCGACCATGACCATGATCGGGCCCGACCGGCCGCGCAGGTCCAGCATCAGCGCCGGTTCCCGGAAGCGGTTGACGGGGTCCAGATCGACCGCCCCGAATTCCGGCGCGCGCAGCCAGATGCCGATCACCGCGCCGATCAGCAGCACCACCCCCGCCACGGTCAGCGCGGTGTCGAGGCCCTGCGCGCCCGCGACCATGCCCCAGATCCAGGCCCCGGCCGCCATGCCCCCGAAGGTCGCCATCTGATAGAGCGCCAGCGCGCGCGCCACGACCCATCGCGGCGTCGAGAGCTGCACCGTGACGTTGAACAGCGACAGCGCCAGCACCCAGGACGCGCCCGCCGGCAGCATGGCCAGTGCGTGCAGCCAGACCGACTCCGTCTGACCCAGCACCAGCGCCGACAGCGCGAAGCCCGCGAAGGCCATGCGCACCACGTTCTCGTTGTCCAGCCGGGCGCGGATGCGCGGGTTCAGCAGCGCACCCGCGATCGCCCCCACGCCGTAGCAGCCCAGAAGTCCCCCGAACAGCAGCGAGCCGCCCTCGGGATGGCTTTTCGCGACCAGCGGCAGCAGCGCCAGCACCGCGATGGCGGCAAAGCCGAACAGCGCGCCGCGCGTCAGCACCCTGAGCAGGTTCGGCGACAGCGCGACATAGCGCAGCCCCGCCCCCATCGCGGCCAGGAAGGGCTCGGGCGTGGTGACGCGAGGGGCCACATGCGGCTTCCATCGCGCCATTGCCCCCAGAAGCGGCAGATAGCTGAGCGCGTTGACCGCGAAGGCCGCCGACGCCCCCACGGTCGCGACGATCAGGCCGCCCGCCGCCGGGCCCACGCTGCGCATCAGGTTGAACCCCACGGAATTCAGGCTGACCGCCGCCGGCAGGTCCTTGCGCGCGACCAGATCGCCCATGCTGGCCTGCCAGGGCGGGTTGTAGACCGCCTGCCCCGCCCCCAGAAGGAAGGTGAAGGCCAGCAGCATCCACGGCGTCAGCCCCCCCGTCCAGGCCGCCGCCGCCAGAGCCAGCGACACCGTGGCCATGAACAACAGCGCCCCCATCAGCAGCGTCTTGCGGTCGATGATGTCGGCCAGCGCCCCCGACGCGATGGCCAGCAGCATGATGGGCAGCGTGTTCGACGCCTGCACCAGCGCGATCAGCGTCGCGTTGTCGGTCAGCTGGGTCATCAGCCAGGCCGCCCCCACCGCCTGCACCAGACCGCCGAAATTCGACACCAGCGTCGCGCTCCACAGCAGGCGGAAGTCGCGATAGCCCAGCGGCGCCAGCGCCCCCTGGCGACGCGGCGGGGCGGTATCTTCGGACGTCTGGTCCTGGGTCGTCACGGGAGGCCTCTTTCGGAGGGTCTTGCATCGGGTCGGGCGGGCTGCGCGCCGGCGAATCCGTCCACCGGAGGCTGCGAAGAATTCACCCGCGGATGCAACCAAAGCACACGTCAAGTTGTTCCAGAGACGCGGAAAGGTGATGCACCTGACGCCTCTGCGCCACATAGGTTGGAGACTGGCACGATCCCGGACCCCGGATGGGGCGCACGGGGTTGACGCGGATCGGCGTGCGGCCCCATGGACGTGTGTGCGAATCGCGCCGGGCCGTCGTGCCGGTGCAGAAAGAACAGATGCTGCCTCGGGCCTGCCTCTGCCGGTTGGTCCGACGATGAACAAGGAAAACGCAACGATGCGCCTCGCTTCCCTTTTCGCGGCGCTGGCCCTGGGGCTGGCGGCTTGCGGTCCCACGCAGGAGACCGCGACCCCCGCCGTCCAGCAGCCCGCCCAGATCCCCGACATCTACAAGGCCCGGACCGATACCGGCCCGAACGGCGAGCCGATCCCGATCGCCGCCGTCCGCCCCGCCTATCTGAACGACCGCAACACCCGCCAGTTGGTCCCCTATAACGGGTCCGAGGCGCCGGGCACGATCGTCGTCGATCCCTATGCGCGCGTGCTGTATCACGTTCAGCCGGGCGGACAGGCGATGCGCTACGGCGTGGCCGTGGGCCGCGCGGGCCTGACCTTCGAGGGCCGCGCCACCATCGCGCGCAAGGCCGCCTGGCCCAGCTGGCGTCCGACCGACAACATGCTGCGCACCGAGCCGCAGCTGTACGGCCAGTTCCGCAACGGCCTGCCGGGCGGCATGCAGAACCCCCTCGGGTCGCGGGCGCTCTATCTCTATCAGGGCAGCGTGGACACCTATTACCGCATCCACGGCACTCTGGACCCCTCGTCCATCGGCAAGGCGACCTCGGCGGGCTGCATCCGCATGTTCAACCAGGACGTGATGGATCTGTTCGAGCAGATCCCGACCGGCACCGAGGTGATCGTGCGCTCTCAGGCGGAAAGCGTCCGCATGGAAGGCCCGATGGTCGAGACGCCCGAAGGCTATGTCGTGCCCGCGACTGCGGCGCCCGCCGCCGATCCGGCCGTGACCGCCCAGGCCGCGGCCCCGGTGCAGACCGCGATGGTGCAGGCCTCGCCCGTGCAGTCGGCCGTGCCGGCCGCGCCGCTGATGGACCCCTATGCCGCGATGGCCGCGGTTCCCGCCGCGACGCCGGTCGAGCCCGCGCTGGTCAGCGACCCCTTCGCCTCGGGCAGCGCGATCTTTGTCTCGCCGGTCGAAAGCGCGGTTCCGGCGCGCTGACCGCACGGCCCTGCCGGGCAGTTCGGCAACAGTGACGGGCCCTGGCAAAAGCCGGGGCCTTTCCAATTGCAAAAGGCCGGTTTCCTGCGCAATGTCGGTGCCGAACGCCCCCTGCCCGTCGAAGGTGCCCGGATGCCCAATTACGCCAAGCGCGAACAGGAAACGCTGAGCGCCGATCAGCTGGCGCTTGCCGGAAAAAGCCGCCATCCCGCCTTGGGTGCCTTGGACGATGCGGCGGTTCTGAGGCTGATCGCCGATCTGCGCGCGGCCCGCGACGATGCCCCCGCGGCGGCGACCGCGGGCGATCCGGGACCGGCGGAACTGCTGTCGGCGGCGCTGCGCCGTGTCGAGACGGAACGCCGCAAGCGGGGTCTCACGGCCGCGGGGACCGCGCCCGCCGCGGCACCCGTCGTCTCCGCCGCCAAGGTGGCCGCGACCAAGGTGCCCGCGACCAAGCGCAAGCCCGCGACCCTGCCGCGCACCCCCGCGGGCCGCAAGCCCGCCGAGACGCGCAAGACCGACCTGCGCACCGAGCCGCACCGCATCCCCAAGCGCGGCGCAAAGCCCGCGACCCTGCCGGGCCAATCCACCGACCCTGTCACGAGGACACCAGCCATGAGCACCGACGAGGCCAAGAAAGCCGAGAAGCAGGCCGCCCGCAAGGCCGAGAAGGACGCCGCCAAGGCCGCCGCGAAGGAGGCCGCGAAGGCCGCCCGCAAGGCCGAGAAGCAGGCCGCCCGCCAGGCCGAGAAGGAGGCCGAGAAGGCCGCCAAGGCCGCGAGGAAGGACGCTGAGCGCGAAGCCCGCCGCGCCGCCCGCAAGGCCGAGAAGCAGGCCGAGAAGGGCGCCGCGCCCAAGGCCGAAGCGACGGCCGAGCTGCCGAAACCCGCAAAGCCCACAAAGCCCGCTGCCGTCGCGGAGAAGCCCGCGAAGGCCAAGGCACCTGCATCCAAGGGCGCCGCCAAGCCCGGCAAGGCCAAGACCAAGACCAAGGCCGCCAAGCCCGCATCCGGCGCGGCGAAGAAGTCCAAGTGAGCCTGCGCCCGCGCCCCCGGGCGCGGGTCCTGCCGCGTCCCCTGCCGATGCTGTCGCGATCCCTGCTGCGGCCGCTGGCGGTCGCCCTGACGCTGGCGTTGGCCACGGCGCCCATGGCCGGAGCGCGCCCGGCGGTGGATGCGCATCACGGCCTGCCCCCGGTCCGCCAGTCCGAGGACCTGCGCTGCAGCGAGGATGCGCGCGACTGCATCGCCCGCGCGACCTATGCCGCCGATGTGTGCAAGCTGATCGAACGCAACGCCGCCGATCACGGGCTGGACCCGGCCTTCCTCGCGCGGCTGCTGTGGAAGGAGAGCCGGTTCGAACCCTCGGCCGTCAGCCCGGCGGGGGCGCTCGGCATCGCGCAGTTCATGCCCGGCACGGCCGATCTCTACTCGCTGGACGATCCGTTCAACCCGGCGCAGGCGATCAGCAAGGCCGCGTGGTACCTGGCCCATCTGCGCGACCGGTTCGGCAATATCGGCCTGGCCGCCGTCGCCTATAACGGCGGAGAGAACCGCGCCGCGCGGTTCATCGCCCAGGCCACCACCCTGCCCTACGAGACCGTCGATTACGTCGAATCCATCACCGGCTTCAGCGCGCATCGCTGGCGCGATAACCCGCCGCCCGCGTCCGAGCTGCGCCTGACGCTGGACCCCGACCAGCCCTTCCGCGCGGCCTGCGAACGCATGGCCGGAGAGCGCCGCCTGCGCGAGTTCAACAGCCAGCCCCCGGCGATGCCCTGGGGCGTGGTGGTGGCCAGCCATCCCAGCCAGGCGGGCGCGGCCCAGCAGGTCGCGCGGCTGAACCGCACGCTGCGGCCGATCCTGACGGACGGGGCGCGCGTCGGCTATGTCCGCAAGCGCATGAACAGCATGCCGCGCGCCGTCTATACCGCCCAGGTCGGCTATGCCTCGCGCGACGAGGCAACGCGGTTCTGCAACCGCTTCAAGTCGCTTGGCGGGCGCTGCATCGTGCTGAAGAACTGATCACAGAAAGCTCTGCGGATCGATGTCCACGGAGAGGCGCAGGTTCGTGGGCAGCCTGATCCCCGACAGCCAATCGGCGATCGCCGCCTGCAGCGGCGCCTGACGCGGCGCGCGGATCAGCATGCGCATGCGGTGCCGTCCCCGGACCCGCGCGATGGGCGCGGGCGCGGGCCCCCACAGCTCCGCCCCGACCTGGGCCAGCGGCTCGGCCCGCCCGGCCAGATGGCGCGCGAAATCGGTGACCGCGCCCAGGTCCGGATGGGACAGGATGATCCCCGCCAGCCGTCCGAAGGGCGGCATGCCCGCCGCCTGACGGCCCGCGGCCTCCGCGTCCCAGAAGGCCTCGTCCTGGCCCGACAGGATGGCGCGGATCACCGCATGGTCGGGCTGATGCGTCTGGAGCAGCGCCACCCCCGGCGCCGCCCCCGACTGCCGCCCGGCCCGTCCGGCCACCTGCCGCATCAGCTGAAAGCTGCGTTCCGCCGCGCGCAGATCGGCCCCCTGCAGGCCCAGATCGGCATCGACCACGCCCACCAGCGTCAGGCGCGGAAAGTTGTGCCCCTTGGCCACGATCTGGGTGCCGATGATGATGTCGGTGTCGCCCTCGGATATCTGGGCGATGGTCTCCTTGAGCGCGCGGGCGGAGTGGAACAGGTCCGAGGACAGGACGGTGGCCTTGGCCTCGGGGAACCGCACTGCCACCTCCTCGGCGATGCGCTCGACGCCGGGACCGATGGGGGCGAGCTTGCCCTCGACCCCGCAGTTGGGACAGGCGGTGGGGATGGGCCGCGTCTCGCCGCATTGGTGGCAGACCAGGCGGTTCTGGAACCGATGTTCCACCATCCGCGCATCGCATTGATGGCACCCGATCTGCTCGCCGCAGGCGCGGCAGACGGTGACCGGCGCGAATCCGCGCCGGTTCAGGAAGATCAGGGATTGCTCACCCTTGGCCAGCCGGTCGGTCACCGCCTGCGCCAGCGTCGGAGAGATCCAGCGCCCCTGCTCCATCGCCTCGGCGCGCAGGTCGATGGCGGCCATCTGCGGCAGCTCGGCCTCGCCATAGCGGGACCGCAGGTCGAGGCGTGCATATTTCCCGGTCGCGGCGTTCACCCAGCTTTCCAGGGAGGGCGTGGCCGAGGCCAGCACCACCTGCGCCCGGTTGATCGAGGCGCGCAGCACCGCCATGTCGCGGGCGCTGTAATAGACGACATCCTCCTGCTTGTAGCTGCCGTCATGCTCCTCATCGACGACGATCAGGCCCAGATCGGCAAAGGGCAGGAACAGCGCCGACCGCGCGCCGACGACCAGCCCGACCTGCCCGCGCCCGGCCATGTGCCACAGCCGGCGGCGTTCGCTGCGGGTGATGCCGCTGTGCCATTCGCCGGGGCGCGCGCCGAAGCGGGCCTCGACCCGGTCCAGGAACTCGGCGGACAGCGCGATTTCCGGCAAGAGGACCAGCGCCTGCCGCCCCTGCGCCAGGCATTCCGCCACGGCCTCAAGGTAGACCTCGGTCTTGCCCGAGCCGGTGACCCCGCGCAGCAGCGTGGTGCCGTAATTGCCCGCCCGGATCGCGGCGCGCAGCCTGTCGGAGGCCGCCTGCTGATCGGGGGCCAGGGGCTTGCCCGGCCGCGTGGGGTCCAGCAGGGGATAGGGGGTGTCGCGCGGCGCCTCGATCTCGGCCAGGGCGCCGCTGGCGACCAGGCCCTTGACCACCGAGGTGCCGACCCCTGCCAGCTGCGCCAGTTCCGAGGCCGCGAAACTGGCCCCGCCGTGATCGGCCATGACCTGCAGCACGCGGGTCCGCGCCTCGGTCGCGCGGCCGGGCTGGCCCGTGCCCGGCACGATGATCCGCCGCGCGGCGGGCGGCTGGTCGATGTCGGGCGCGCGGGTCGCCATGCGCAGCATCAGCGGCAGCGGCGTCAGCGTGTATTCCGCCGCCCGCGTCAGGAAATCCAGGAAGCGCGCGTCGAAGGGCTGCGCGTCCAGCACGCGGGCCACGGCGCGCAGCTTGGCCAGGTCGAAATCGCCCTTGCCCGGCCCCCAGACCAGCCCCAGCACCCGTCGCGGCCCCAGGGGGACCAGCACCAGCTGTCCCTGCCGCACCCCGCCTTCGGGGGACAGGTAGTCCAGCACGCCGACCGTCTCGGCGGTCAGGACCGCGATGCGGGCGCGGGGGGGAAAGAATTCGGGCGGGGTCATGATGGCGCGATAAAGACGGGCGGCGGGGCGGGTTGCAAGCCCCCGCCTTCGGGTTCTTCCCCTTCCCGCCCGACCCCATCTGCGATATGACCGTGCCGAACGGCAGCCTGAGGAGATGGGCCATGAAATTCTTTGTCGACACCGCCGATATCGCCGCGATCCGGGAGCTGAACGACCTGGGCATGGTCGATGGCGTGACCACCAACCCCTCGCTGATCCTGAAGTCGGGCCGCGCCATCGCGGAGGTCACCGCCGAGATCTGTGCCATGGTCGAGGGTCCGGTCAGCGCCGAGGTCGTGGCCGAGAAGGCCGACGACATGATCGCCGAGGGCCGCCACCTGGCGAAGATCGCGCCCAATGTCTGCATCAAGGTGCCGCTGACCTGGGACGGCCTCAAGGCCTGCCGCGTGCTGTCGGACGAGGGCCACAAGCTGAACGTCACGCTGTGCTTCAGCCCGGCGCAGGCGATCCTGGCCGCCAAGGCCGGCGCGACCTTCATCAGCCCCTTCATCGGGCGCCTGGACGACATCCACCTGGACGGCATGGACCTGATCGCCGACATCCGCGAGATCTATGACAATTACGGCTACGAGACCGAGATCCTGGCCGCGTCGATCCGCAGCGTGAACCACATCGTCGAGGCCGCCAAGATCGGCGCCGACGTGATCACCGCGCCGCCCGCGGTCATCAAGTCGATGGCCAACCACATCCTGACCGACAAGGGCCTGGCGCAGTTCAACGCGGACTGGGCCCAGACCGGCCAGAAGATCCTCTGACCCCCTGCCCCCGGAGAGACCCGCATGACCGACGCGCTGGACCCCGAGACCCGCGACCGGCTGCTGGCCGATCCGGGGGCGATCCTGGCCGACCGCGACCTGATGCGCGCCCTGGTGGCCGCGCGCGAGGCCGAGGTCGGCGGCAATGTCATCGACATCCGCGGCCGCGCCATGGAGGCGCTGGAGACCCGGCTGGACCGGCTGGAGGCCACGTATGAAGGCGTGATCGCAGCCGCCTACGACAACCAGTCGGGCATGGCGATGATCCACCGCGCCGTGCTGGGCCTGTTGGAGACCGCCGATCTGGCCGATCTGGGCGCGGCGCTGCAGGCCGACATCGCGCCGCTTCTGCGCATCGAGACGCTGCGCCTGGTGGCCGAGGGCGAGCCGCCCCTGGCCCTGCCCGCCGACACCGCCATCGTGCCGCCCGGCACCATCGCCCGCATCCTGGAGGCGGGCCGCCGGATGCCGCGCGGCGACGACATCGTGCTGCGCCCGGCGATGGTGGTGACCCGTCCGCTGCACGGCCGCACCATCGCCTCCGAGGCGCTGCTGCCGATGGATCTGGGCGCGGACCGCCCGCGCGCCCTGCTGCTGATGGGCAGCGCGGATGCCGCCCGCTTTCAGCCCGCCCAGGGGACGGACCTGCTGCGCTTCTTCGGACAGGTCTTCCGGCTGGCGCTGCTGGCGCGGCTGCCCGCATGATGGACCGGCTGACGGCCGCCGCGACGCAGGCCGCGCTGGACCGCTGGCTTCTGACCGAGGCCGCGGCGCGCGACCGCTCGGACCATACCGTCACCGCCTATCGCGGCGACGTCACCGCATTCCTGCATTTCATCGGCGCCCATTGGGGCGAGGCCGTGGCGCCCGGCGCGCTGGCCCGGCTGCGGCAGACGGACATGCGCGCCTTCGCGGCCTCCGAACGCAAGCGGGGTCTGGGCGCGCGGTCGCTGGCGCGGCGCATGTCGGGGGTGCGCTCCTTCCTGCGCTGGATCTCGGACCGCGAGGGGCTGGACCTGTCGGCCGCCCTGTCGACCCGCAGCGCGAAGTACGCCCGCAGCCTGCCCCGCCCGCTGACCCAGGACCAGGCCCGCGACACGCTGGATCGGGTGGCGGATCATGGGACGCCCTGGATGGGGGCGCGCGACGTGGCGGTGCTGACGCTGCTCTGGGGGTCGGGGCTGCGCATCTCCGAGGCGCTAGCGCTGAACGGCACCGACTGGCCCTTTGCCGAGGGGCTGGTGATCCGCGGCAAGGGCGGGCGCGAGCGGCAGGTGCCGGTCCTGCCCGTGGCCCGCGACGCGGTCGCCCGCTATCTGGACCTGTCGCCCTGGGGCCACAGCGCCGATGCGCCGCTGTTCCGCGGCGTCCGCGGCGGCCGCCTCTCCGCCGGCACGGTCGAGGCCGCGATGCGCCAGGCCCGCGCCGCCCTGGGCCTGCCCGCCAGCGCGACGCCCCATGCCCTGCGCCACAGCTTCGCCACGCATCTGCTGTCGGCGGGCGGCGACCTGCGCACCATCCAGGAGCTTCTGGGCCATGCCAGCCTGTCCACCACCCAAGTCTATACCGGGGTGGACGACGCACGGCTGATGGCCGTCTATCGCGGCGCGCATCCGCGCGGATGAACCCGCACGCGCGCTGCCGCGTTTCCCTGTCCCCCTGACCCCTGAGGCCCGCATGACCGACCACGCCATCTTCCACCGCCCCCTGGGTGCCAATCCCCCCGCCGGATACGACCAGGCCATCTTCGGGATGGGCTGCTACTGGGGTGTCGAGCGGCTGTTCTGGAAGCAGACCGGCATCTGGCTGACCGAGGTGGGCTTTGCCGGGGGCACGGTCCAGAACCCGACCTATGAGCAGGTCAAGCGCGGCGATACCGGCCATGCCGAGGTGGTGCGCATCATCTATGACAGCGCGCTGATCAGCTATGACCACCTGCTGCAGCTGTTCTGGGAGAACCACGACCCGACCCAGGGCGACCGGCAGGGCAATGACGTCGGCCCGCAGTATCGCAGCCTGATCATGACCTTCGACGACCATCAGGCGGCGATCGCCGAACAGTCGCGCATCGACTATGACAACCGCCTGGCCGTGCAGGGTTTCGGCAAGATCACCACGCAGATCCTGCCCGCGTCCACCTTCTGGCCGGCCCATGAGGCGCATCAGCAATATCTGGAAAAGAATCCGGACGGTTATTGCGGGCTGAAGGGCACCGGAGTAGAGGCCAGCCTTCCCAACCCGGATACGATCTGATGACCACCTTCACCGCGCTGACCCATGTGAAAGGCCGCGAGGCCGCCGAGGCCCTGGCCGAAGCCTGCGAGGACCTGACCCCCGAGCCCGTCGGCACCGGCGTCTTCGAGATCGAGGACGGCAGCGAGCGGTGGGAGGTCGGCGCCTATTTCACCGAAGCCCCCGACGAGATCACCTTGGCGATCCTGGCCGCGGCCTATGGCGCCAACCCCTTCGCCGTGTCCGAGGTCCCGGATGTCGATTGGGTCGCCCATGTGAAGCGGGAGCTGACCCCCGTGCGCGCGGGCCGCTTCTATGTCCATGGCAGCCATGATGCCGACGACATCCCGCCGGGGGTGGAGGCGCTGTGGATCGAGGCCGCGATGGCCTTCGGCACGGGCCACCACAACACCACCAAGGGCTGTCTGGAGGCGTTGGACCGGCTGGCGACCGAAGGGTTTCAGGCCACGCGCATCGCCGATATCGGCTGCGGTACGGCGGTGCTGGCCATGGGGGCCGCGCGTCTGTGGCCGGTCACCGTGTTGGCCAGCGACATCGACCCGGTCGCGGTGGACACGGCCGCCGCCAATGTCATCGCCAACGGCCTGGACGGTCGCGTGGAATGCCTGGAGGCCGCGGGCTTCGACCACCCGATGCTGGAGCGCGCGGCGCCCTATGATCTGGTGCTGGCCAACATCCTGAAGCAGCCGCTGATCGACCTGGCCCCCGACATGGCCCGCCATGTGGCGCCCAAGGGCCGGATCATCCTGTCGGGCATCCTGACCACCCAGGCCGATGAGGTCACGGCTGCCTATGGGGCCGCGGGCTTCGCGCCCGAGCGGCGCGACGACATGGGCGACTGGACCACGCTGGTCATGACCCGCGCCTGATCTCCGCCCGGCAGACATGGAAAACCCCCGCAAGCGCAAGCTTCGGGGGTTTGATCGTCAGGAAGGGGGGCTGGCTTCAGAAGCCGCGCGCAATCCGCTCGATGTCGCCGCGGCACAGACCGATATCGTCCAGCTCGCGATCCGACAGGCGGCTCAGTTCGCGACGCGTCACGCGGGTTTCCCGCCAGGACGCCATCAGCGACACGATATGCGCGACGATGTTGCCCACGCCTCCGACAGCCACGCTGCGGTTCGTTTCGATCGTCGACATCATTTCACCTGTTTTCACTTTGCCCTATCCGAGGGCAGTTTTCCGATACGCAGGAGATAATTCGGGCAGTCCGCAAAGAGTAGCCGGCAAAGCCGCAAGGCCGCCATGCGGTTTCTGCAACAGCCGGGGCCGAAACTGTCGCATTTCGGTCACAAAGGGCCGCACCCGGCGAATCGGGATCAGCGCCAGTCGCCCAGGGCCGCCTGCCACAGCGCCAGCGCCGCGACCGCCGCGGTATCCGCGCGCAGGATGCGCGGCCCCAGGCTGACCGGGGTGACGAAGGGCAGGCGCGACAGCTGCGCGCGCTCCTCCGGGGAAAACCCGCCTTCGGGGCCGATCAGGATGGCCCAGGGGCCGCGGGGAAGGCCGGACAGGGTCTCGGCCGGACCCGCCCGCGATTCATCGGCCCAGAGGATGCGCCGCCCCGCATCCCACCCGTCCAGCAGCGCCGACAGCGGTTGCAGTTCCGCCACAGGGGGCACGAAGGTCCCGCCGCATTGCTCGGCCGCCTCGACGGCATGGGCCTGGAGGCGGTCCTGGCGGATGCGTTCGGAATTGGTGAAGCGCGTCTGGACCGGCATGATCCGGGCGGCGCCCATCTCGGCCGCCTTCTCGACGATGAAGTCGGTGCGCGCCTTCTTGATGGGCGCGAAGATCAGCCACAGGTCCGGCGGGTCCTGCTGCGGCGCGCTCGGCGCGGCCACCGTCAGCACGCCGCCGCGCTTGCCCGCCTCCTGCAGATGCGCCTGCCATTCGCCGTCCCGCCCGTTGAAGACCAGAACCGCGTCACCCTGCCGCAGGCGCATGACGCCCGTCAGGTAATGCGCCTGCGGCCCGTCCAAGGGGACGGGTTGTCCTGCAACCAAAGGGTGATCTATGAACAGTCTGATCCGGGGCATGATGGGCGTGACGCTATGCAAAGCCAGACCGAAAGGCCAGATGCCGTCTTCGACGCGCCGCCCGACAACTGGGTGGACCGCTTCGCCCCCGCGCGGACCCGGCCCTGGCTGCGGCTCAGCCGGGCGGACCGGCCAATCGGCACCTGGCTGCTGCTGATCCCCTGCTGGTGGGGGATCGGGCTGGCGATGATGGCGGACGCGCCGCGCCTGTTCGACCTGTGGATTGCGCTGGCCTGCGCGATCGGCGCCTTCGTCATGCGGGGCGCAGGCTGCACCTGGAATGACATCACCGACCGCGCCATCGACGCGCAGGTGGCGCGGACCCGGTCGCGGCCGCTGCCCTCGGGGCAGGTCAGCCTGCGCGGGGCCTATTTCTGGCTTCTGGCGCAGGGGCTGGTGGGGCTGGTGATCCTGCTGACGCTTGGCCGGGCGGCGGTGTGGATGGGGGTCGCGTCACTGGCGCTGGTCGCGATCTATCCCTTCGCGAAACGCTTCACCTGGTGGCCGCAGCTGTTTCTGGGCTTCGCCTTCAACTGGGGCGTCATGCTGGCCTATGCCGCCCATATGGGCCGGGTCGATCCGGCGCCGGTGGTGGCCTGGCTGGGCGCCATCGCCTGGACGATCTTTTACGACACGATCTATGCCCATCAGGATGCGGATGACGACGCGCTGATCGGGGTGAAATCCACCGCCCGCCTGTTCGGCGACCGGAGCCCCGCGATCCTGGCGGGCTTTGCGGTCCTGTCTGTCGCGGTGCTGGCGCTGGCCACGGGTCTGGCGGGTCGCAATCAGTTGATGGCTTGGGCCGGGGTCGCGGCCTTCGGCCTGCACCTGCTGTGGCAGCTGCGGAATTTCCGCCCCGATCAAGGGGATGTCTGCCTGCGCCTGTTCCGGTCGAACCGCGATGCGGGGCTGATCCTTGCGCTGTTTCTTGCCATTGCGGGGCTGGCATGATTGCGCCGTTCCCCCCGCGTCGCTAGACGTTGCCCGCTTGCAACAGCCCAAGGTTTTTTCGATGGCCCGTTCCCGCCGCCTGTCCACATCCATGGCCACCATCCTTGTCTTGGCGGGCGCGGGCGGGCTGTCCTGGATGGGCGCCGAACAGGCCGCCAGCTTCATCGAGGATCGCGCCACCCGCGACGTGACCCAGGCCCTGCGCGAGGCCGGGCATGATTGGGCGGGCGTCGCGGCCGACGGGCTGCGCGTGACCCTGACCGGCACCGCCCCCACCGAGGTGGAACGGTTCCGCGCCGTGACCCAGGCCGGCACCGCCGTCGATCCGGGCCGGATCGAGGACCGCATGACCGTCGCCTCGGTCGAGGCGATGGCCGCCCCCGAGTTCAAGGTCGAGCTGCTGCGCAGCGTGGAGGGGCTGTCGATGATAGGCCTGATCCCCGCCGCCACCGACCGCGCGGCGATGCGGCGGGCCTTCGGCGGGGGCACGGTGCAGGACGACCTGCTGGAGCAGGCCGACCACCCGGTGCCGGACGGCTGGACCGAGGCGCTGCGTTTCGGCCTGCAGGCCGCGGGCATGGCCGATCAGGCCAAGATCACCGTGCTGCCGGGCCGGGTGCAGGTCACCGCCCTGGCCGCCGACCGCGCGGCCCAAGGGCAGCTGGAACAGGTGCTACGCAGCGCGGCTCCCGGCGGGGTCACGGTCGATCTGGACATCAGCGCGCCGCGCCCGGTGATCGCGCCCTATATCCTGCGCTTCGCGCTGGACGCGGACGGGGCGCGCTTCGACGCCTGCAGCGCGCCGGACGCGGATGGCCGCACCCGCATCATGGAAGCCGCCCGTGCCGCCGGGCTGGAGACCGCGCCCGACTGCGCCCTGGGCCTGGGCGCGCCGTCCGACGACTGGCCCCAGGCCGCCGCCGCCGCGATCGAGGCCCTGGGCCAGCTGGGTCAGGGCCAAGTGACGCTGTCGGATGCGCAGGTCGCGCTGGTCGTGCCCGCCGCCGTGACGCGCGAGCGGCTGGACCAGGTCGCGGGCGCGCTGGACGGGGCGCTGCCCGATCCCTACCGCCTGGAGGTCCAGCGCGAGGAGGCCGATGTCCAGGCCGCCCCGATCGAGTTCCAGGCCACCCTTCCCCCGTCGGGCGAGCTGGCCATGCGCGGGCGCATCGCGGACGACCAGATGCGCGAGGTCGTGGACAGCTTTGCCCGGTCGCGCTTTGCCGTGGCGCAGAGCGGGCTGCGGCCCGATCCGTCCGTGCCCGCGGGCTGGACCGTGCGGGTCATCGCCGGGCTGGAGGCCATGGCGCCGCTGCATGCCGGCCAGGCCCGCGTCACCCCCGAGATGGTCGAGCTGACCGGCGTCTCGGGCGATCCGCGCGCGACGGAACGCGCCGCCGCGCTGCTGTCGGACAGGCTTGGCGCGGGCGCGGCCTACCGGCTGGCCATCAGCTACGACCGGCGCCTGGACGAGGCCCTGGGCCTGCCCGACGGCGAGGAATGCGTGGCCCGGCTGAACATCATCATGTCCGAGAGCGAGATCGGCTTCGAGCCGAACAGCGCCGCCATCGCGGGCGATCCGGAGCCCACCATGGCGCGGCTGGCCCAGGCCATGACCGATTGCGACGACTTCCTGATGGAGGCCGGCGGCCATACCGATTCCCAGGGGTCGGAGGCGTTCAACGCCGAACTGTCGCGCAGCCGCGCGCAGGCGCTGGTCACCGCCATGACCGAGGCCGGGATCGACACCGCCAACATGTCCGCGCGCGGTTACGGCGAAAGCCGCCCCGTCGCCACCAACCAGACCGAGGAGGGCCGCGAGATCAACCGCCGGATCGAGTTCCGCCTGCTGTCGCCGCATCCGATGGGCGCCGATCAGCTGCCCAGCCCGGTGACGGTGACCGGCGTGACCGGCGACACCCCGCCCCCCGCACCCGTCCCGGCCGGGACGCTGGCCGACGACACGGCCCAGGGCCCGCAGCTGCCGCCCGTCCAGGGTCCGGTCCTGCCGGTCCTGGCGCCGCAGATGCAGGGGCCGCAGCTGCCCCTGCCCGCCGTCTCGACCGGGACGGCCCCCATGACCCTCGGCGTGACCGAGGAGTTCCAGACGCTGGACGAACGCGAGGAAAACCTTAGGGTGCCCGTGCTGACGCCCGATGACGACACCCCCCGCCCCGGACCGCGCCCCGACAGCGTCGCGGAACGGGCCGACGGCCAAGACGAAGCGACCGACGAATGACCCGATCCGATTTCATCGCCGTCACCGCCCTGATCCTGTTCGGAGCCTTCTTTCTGGGCTGGATCGCCAGCTGGCTGGTGCATCGCGTGACGCGTCCCGCGCGCGGCGACATGTCCGAACTGGACCGCATGGCCCATCAGCTGCACGAGGCCGAGGAGGCCCGCGACGCGGCCCTGGCGCAGACGCGCGAGCGCGAGGCCGCGCTGACCGCGCGCCTGGCGGGCACTCAGGCCGAGCTGCGCGCCGCCATGGAGGGCCTGCGCGACAGCCGCACCGAGGTCGAGGAACTGCGGGACTATATCGAGAGGGCGCTGGCGCGCAGCTGACGCGCCAGCCTGCGGGGATCAGATCCCCGCGTCGATGATGGCGCGGGCCAGGACCGGCACCGTGTCGCGGTTCAGGCCCGCGATGTTCAGGCGCGAATCGCCCACCATGTAGATGGCCGCATCAGTTTTCAGCTTCTGCACCTGCTCGGGCGTCGCGCCGAGGCGCGAGAACATGCCGCGGTGATGGCGGATGAAGTCGAACCGGTCGCTGCCCGACAGATCGCGCAGTTCGGCCGCCAGCTGGTCGCGCAGGCTCAGCATGGTGTTCCGGACCTCCTCCAGTTCCGCCGCCCAATCGGCGCGCAGCGCGTCGTCCGTCAGGATGGTGCTGACGATGCGCGCGCCATGATCCGGCGGGAACGAGAAGTTCTGGCGGTTCAGGAAGGCCATCGCCCCCTGCGCCAGATCGCGGCCCTTGGTCGTGTCGGCCAGCGCGATCAGGATGCCGGTGCGCTCGCGGTAAATGCCGAAGTTCTTGGAGCATGACGCCGCGATCAGCACCTCGGGCAGGCTGCGGGCGACCAGGCGCGTGGCCTCGGCATCCGCGTCCAGCCCGTCGCCAAAGCCCTGATAGGCGAGGTCGATCAGCGGGATCGCACCCGATTTCTCCAGGATCGCCACGACCTCGGACCACTGCTCAAGGGTCAGGTTCGCGCCGGTCGGGTTGTGGCAGCAGCCGTGCAGCAGGACTACATCGCCCTTGCCCGCCTGCGCGATGTCGGCCTTCATGCCGTCGAAATCGACGCCGCGGGTTTCCGCGTCGAAGTAACGGTATTCGGTATAGGGCAGGCCCATGAAGGCCATGATCGATAGGTGGTTCGGCCAGGTCGGGTTCGACACGAACACCCGCACGCCCGGATTGGCCAGCCGCGCCAGCTCCAGCGCCTGACGGATGGCACCCGTGCCGCCGACCGAGGCGACCGAGGCCAGACGGTCGGCGGGCAGATCGCCCAGCACCATCGTGGCCAGCGCGTTGCGGTAATCGGCCTCGCCCGCCAGTCCGGTATAGGCCTTCGTGGTCTGCGTTTCCCAGATCCGCTGTTCGGCGGCCTTGACGGCGCGCATGACCGGGGTGACGCCCTGCGGGTCCTTGTAGACGCCCACGCCCAAGTCGATCTTGCCCTGTCGGGTGTCGGCCTTGAACTCCTCGATCAGCATCAGGATCTTGTCGGGGCTTTGGGCTTTCAGGTCGGTCAGCATCAGGCGTCTCCGGTTGCGATGTTCAGGTCGGCGAAGCTGCCCCATTCGGTCCAGCTGCCGTCGTAAAGCGAATGGTCGCGATGGCCCGCCCGCTCCAGCGCGAAGGACAGCACCGCCGCCGTCACGCCGCTGCCGCAGGTGGTGATGACCGGCTTGGACAGGTCGATGCCCGCGTCCGAGAAGGCCGCGCGGATCGCGTCGGGCGCGATCATCGTGCCGTCGGCGTTGAACAGCCGGCCGAAGGGCAGGTTGCGCGAACCCGGAATGTGGCCGGCGCGCAGGCCGGGGCGCGGCTCGGGCGCCTCGCCGCGGAACCTCTCGGGGCTGCGCGCATCGACGATCTGCGGATCGCCCAGCTTGCTGGCCGCGGCGACCTGCGTCACGTCGCGCACGAGGCCCGCCTGACGCTGCACGGTGATGTGGCGGTCGCGCATCATCGGGGGCATGTCCTCGGTCGGGCGGCCCTCGGCGCGCCATTTGGGCAGTCCGCCGTCCAGCACGGCCACGTCGGTCTTGCCCATCAGCCGGAAGGTCCACCAGACACGAAAGGCACTGCGCACGTCGGAATTGTCATAGATGATCACCTGATGCCCGTCGCCCACGCCCATCGCGCGCATGCGGCTGATGAACATCTCGGGCGGGGGAGCCATATGCGGCAGGGCCGAGCGCTTGTCGCTGATCGCGTCGATGTCGAAGAAGCGCGCGCCGGGAATGTGGCCCGCGTCATATTCGGCCCGCGCGTCGCGGCCCGTGGCGGGCATGTGCCAGCTGGCATCCAGGATGCGCAGGTCCGGGTCGCCCAGATGCGCCGCCAGCCAGTCGGTCGAGACCAGTGTCTTCGGATCGTC
The DNA here is from genome assembly GCF_057748165.1 of Paracoccus sp. NIOT.M2S5SZ12. Classification (NCBI taxonomy): domain Bacteria; kingdom Pseudomonadati; phylum Pseudomonadota; class Alphaproteobacteria; order Rhodobacterales; family Paracoccaceae; genus Paracoccus; species Paracoccus sp. NIOT.M2S5SZ12. Next base: position 205,516 of record NZ_JBYLFR010000004.1, on the reverse strand, counting down.
CATGGCCCGCCCCCCTGCTGCGCCGCGCGCCCCGATTTACAGGGGCGGAGCCGGGGCTGCAACAGCCTATCCCTGCTTCAGCAGGCGCTGTTTCTGGCGGTTCCAGTCGCGCTTGGCGTCGGATTCGCGCTTGTCGTGGTTTTTCTTGCCCTTGGCGACGCCGATCTTCAGCTTCACCAGGCCGCGATGGTTGAAATACATCACCAGCGGAACCAGGGTCATCCCCTCACGCGCGGTGGCCTGCCACAGGCGCGACAGCTCGCGCTTGCTGACCAAGAGCTTGCGGCGGCGGCGTTCCTCATGGCCGAAGACGCCCGCACGTGCCAGGGCCGCGATATAGCCGTTGATCAGCCACAGCTCCCCGCCCTCGACCGAGGCATAGCTTTCGGCGATGTTGGACTGTCCGACGCGCAGGGATTTCACCTCGGAACCGGTCAGCATGATGCCGACCTCCAGGTCGCTTTCGATGAAGTAATCGAAGCGCGCCCGCCGGTTCTCGGCGATCACCTTGTAGTTCTTGCTGTCGTCATCCTTGGCCATGCCGGTCAGATAGGCGTGGCCGGTGCGTCTGTAAAGGCATGCGTTGCGCCCGCCCGCCGCCGCAGGTTAGGTCTGGGCGCAAGCATAAGGGGGGACAACATGCGGCATGGCGGACAGATCCTGGTCGAGGCCCTGCGCCTGAACGGGGTAACCCGGGTGTTCTCGGTCCCGGGAGAGAGCTTTCTGGCGGCGCTGGACGGGCTGCATGACAGCGGCATCGCCAACATCGTCTGCCGCCACGAGGGCGGCGCGGCCATGATGGCCGAGGCCCAAGGAAAGCTGACCGGCCGCCCCGGCGTGGCCTTCGTCACCCGCGGGCCGGGCGCCACCAATGCCAGCGCGGGCGTGCATGTGGCGCGGCAGGATTCGACGCCGATGATCCTCTTCGTGGGCCAGATCGCGCGCGGCGACACCGACCGCGAGGCTTTTCAGGAGGTCGATTACCGCGCCATGTTCGCGCCGCTCGCGAAATGGGTGGCGCAGATCGACCAGACCGACCGCATCGCCGAATATGTCGCGCGGGCCTTTCACGTCGCGCAGTCGGGACGCCCCGGCCCCGTGGTCCTGGCCCTGCCCGAGGACATGCTGTCCGCCCGCGCCGACTGCCCCGACCTGACCGCCGCCGCCCTGCCCCGCCCCCATGTCGCCCCCGACAGCGTGCAGGCGGTGGCCGAGGCGCTGGCCGGCGCGCGACGCCCGCTGGTCGTGGCGGGCGGCAGCCTGTGGTCGCAGCGCGCGGCCGATGATCTGGCGCGCTTTGCCGCGGCCTGGGACCTGCCGGTGGCGGCGCCCTTCCGCCGCCAGGACCGCATGGACAACCGCCTGCCGCATTACGTGGGCGATCTGGGCGTGGGCATGAACCCGGCCTTGGGCCAGGCGCTGCGCGAGGCGGATGTGATCCTGTCGCTCGGCTCGCGCTTGGGCGATACGCTGACGGGGGGATATGCGCTGATGGACCCCGCGCGGCCCCATGCGCGGGTGGTGATGGTCCATCCCGACCCCGATCAGCTGGGCGCGCTGTGGCGGGCCGATCCGGGCATCGCCGCCGATCCGCGCGCCATGGTGGCGGCGCTGGCCGCCCTGCCTGCGCCCGCGCCGGGCTGGGCTGCGTGGCGCGCACGTCTGCGCGCCGCCTATGAGGACTGGCAGCAGCCCCGCCCCACCCCCGGCGCGCTGCGGCTGGAGCAGGTCGTGACCTGGCTGGCCGAACACCTACCCGAGGACGCCATCGTCACCAACGGCGCGGGCAATTACGCCAGCTTCCTGCACCGCTACTACCGCTGGCGGCAAATGGGGACGCAGCTGGCGCCGACCTCCGGCTCGATGGGCTACGGGCTGCCCGCGGCCATTGCGGCCAGCATCGCCCATCCGGGCCGCATGGTGGTCTGCCTCGCGGGCGACGGCTGCATCCAGATGACCGTGAACGAGCTCTCCACCGCCGCCCAATACGGCGCGACGCCCATCGTCATCGTGGCCAATAACGGCCGCTACGGCACGATCCGCATGCATCAGGAGCGCCACTTTCCGGGCCGCGTGTCGGGCACCGACCTGTTCAACCCCGATTTCGCGGCGCTGGCGCGGGCCTATGGCGGCCACGGAGAGCGGGTTCAGCGCGACGCCGACTTCGCCCCCGCCTTCGAGCGCGCGCGCCTGTCGGGCCGCCTGGCGGTGATCGAGCTGGCCCTGGACCCCGAGGCGCTGACCCCCGGCGCGACCCTGACCCAGACCCGCGACGCCGCCCTGAAGGCGCAGGCATGATCCCCGGCCCGCGCAACCGGATCACCGACGTCGCCGGTCTGCGCGTGGGCCATGCACAGGACGACGCGCTGCGGTCGGGCGTGACGGTGCTGACGGCGGATGCGCCCTTCGCGGCGGCCGTGCATGTCATGGGCGGCGCACCCGGCACGCGCGAGACCGACCTGCTGGCGCCCGACAAGCTGGTCGGCGCGGTCGATGCGCTGGTCCTGTCGGGCGGGTCGGCCTTTGGCCTCGCCGCCTGCGACGGGGTGATGGAGGCGCTGCATGCCGCCGGGCGCGGCTTTGCCGTGGGCCCTGCCCGCGTGCCCATCGTGCCGGGGGCGATCATCTTCGACCTGCTGAATGGCGGCGACAAGGCTTGGGCCGCGAACCCCTATCCGGCGCTTGGCCGGGACGCATGGCGAGCGGCGGGGGCGGATTGCGCGACGGGTTCGGTCGGTGCGGGCACCGGGGCGCTGACCGGGGCGCTGAAGGGCGGGGTTGGCTCGGCCTCGGCGGTGCTGGCAGGGGGTGCGACGGTGGGCGCGCTGGTCGTGGTGAACGCGCTTGGGCAGGCGACGGTGGGCGACGGCCCGCATTTCTGGGCCGCACCATGGGAGCTGTCCGATGAATTCGGCGGGCTGGATCTGCCGGACCGTTTTCCGGCCGGTCACGAACCCCTGCCGACCAAACGGTTGGGTGAGGCCACGACCATCGCCATCGTCGCGACCGACGCGGCGCTGGACAAGGCCGGGCTGCAGCGGCTGGCCACGGCCGCCCATGACGGGCTGGCCCGGGCGCTGGTCCCGAGCCACACGCCCCTGGACGGCGATCTGGTCTTTGCGGTCTCGACCGGCGCGCGGGCCTTGGGCGATCCGGTCGGTGACGCCTTTGCCCTGGGCCATGCGGCGGCCTCGGTGCTGGCGCGGGCGGTGGCGCAGGGGGTGCATGCCGCCGACAGCCGTCCGGGCGACTTTCAACCCAGCTGGACGGCGCGTTTCGGATGAGAGAAGGGGCGGCGCGACCAGCGCACCGCCCCAGAGAGAGATCGCCAAGAGGGACAGCTCAGCGATTGGAGTCACAACGCCGCTTCGTCGCGTCGGTTGCCGCCCTTCGATCACGAATCCGTGACGCGCGGCATCCCGACCCCGCCCGCGGCGCTTTGACATTCCAGGCCGCGGCATGCTCACATGCCGCCAGACCGCACAGCGTGAGGATGTCATGACCGACCAGCCGACCGACCTGAAAAGCCTTCTGCGCGACCCGTCCCTGCTGGAGACCCGCGCCTTCGTCGCCGGTGACTGGGTCGATGCCGATGACGGCGCCACCTTCGAGGTCACGAACCCCGCCCGCGGCGACGTGATCGCCCGCGTGGCCGATCTGGGCCGGGCCGAGACCGCCCGCGCCATCGATGCCGCAGCCCGCGCCATGAAGGACTGGGCCGCCCGCCCCGCCAAGGAACGCGCCCAGGTGATGCGCAAGTGGTTCGACCTGATGATGGCCAACCAGGACGACCTGGGCACCATCCTGACCGCCGAACAGGGCAAACCCCTGGCCGAGGCCAAGGGCGAGATCGCCTATGGCGCAAGCTTCATCGAATGGTTCGGCGAGGAGGCAAAGCGCGTCTATGGCGAGACGATCCCCGGCCATGCCGCGGACAAGCGAATCAGCGTCATCCGCCAGCCCATCGGTGTGGTCGGCTCGATCACGCCCTGGAACTTTCCGAACGCGATGATCGCGCGCAAGGCGGGGCCAGCGCTGGCCGTGGGCTGCGGCTTCGTCGCGCGCCCGGCGACCGAGACGCCGCTCTCGGCCCTGGCCATGGCGGTGCTGGGCGAACGCGCGGGCCTGCCCAAGGGCATCCTGTCGGTGATCCCCTCGACCGGCGCCAGCGACATCGGCAAGGAGTTCTGCGAGAACCACCTGGTGCGCAAGCTGACCTTCACCGGCTCGACCGAGGTGGGCCGGGTGCTGCTGCGTCAGGCCGCCGACCAGGTGATGAAATGCAGCATGGAGTTGGGCGGCAACGCCCCCTTCATCGTCTTCGACGACGCCGATCTGGATGCCGCGGTCGAGGGCGCGATGGCGTCCAAGTTCCGCAACAACGGCCAGACCTGCGTCTGCGCCAACCGCATCTATGTCCAGTCCGGCGTCTATGACGCCTTCGCGAAAAAGCTGGCCGCGGCGGTGGAGAAGCTGAGGACCGGCGACGGCCTTAGCCAAGGCGTGACCACCGGCCCGCTGATCAACGAGAAGGCCGTCCAGAAGGTCGAGGAGCATATCCGCGACGTGCTGGACGGCGGCGGTTCGGTGCTGACCGGCGGCCGGCGCAAGGAGGGGCTGTTCTTCCAGCCGACCGTCGTGACCGGCGTCACCGCCGAGATGAAGGTCGCGACCGAAGAGACGTTTGGGCCGCTGGCACCGCTTTTCCGGTTCGACACCGAGGAGGAGGCGGTCGAGGCCGCGAACAACACCATCTTCGGGCTGGCCTCCTATTTCTACGCCCGCGACATCGGCCGCATCACCCGCGTCCAGGAGGCGCTGGAATACGGCATCGTCGGCGTGAACACCGGCCTGATCTCCACCGAAGTGGCGCCCTTTGGCGGGGTCAAGCAGTCGGGCCTGGGCCGCGAGGGCAGCCGCCATGGGTTGGAGGACTTCATGGAGATGAAGTATATCTGCCTCTCGCTGTGACATTTTCGCGCGTCCTTCGGGAACCGTGGGGGACAGGCGACGTTGCGATCCCAGAAGGGCAGACCGACAGGGTCGGCCAAGGGATCAAGGAGAATGACATGGGCTGGCTTGCAGCAATCATCGTCGGGGGCATCGCCGGTTGGCTTGCCGAACAATTCATGAAGTCGAACATGGGCCTGCTGGCGAACATCGTCCTGGGCATCCTGGGCGCGGTTCTGTTCAACTTCATCTTCGGCTCGCTGCTGGGCCTCTATGCGGCAGGCACCAGCTTCAGCTTCGCCTATCTGATCGCGGGCTTCGTGGGCGCCTGCATCCTGATCGCCATCGCACGCGCGGTGCGCGGTCGTGCCTGATTGCATCCGCGATCCGAAGATCAGGGCCGCGCCGGGGCAACCCGGTGCGGCCTTTTCATGGGCAGACCGCGAGGGCTGGAACGACAACGGCCGGGCAGATGCCCGGCCGTTCCGCATCATTGGTGCGATGGATCAGCGGCGGCGGCCGTCATCCTCGTCCTCGTCATCCTCATCTGATTCGGGCAGGTTGAAGAACGTGTCGGCATCCAGTTCCGGCTCGGGCTTTGCGGCGTCGCGGGTCAGGCTGAAGTTCTCCAGCCCGGCCATGGAACTTGGCAGGCGCGGCTCGTCGGACATGGCCAGCGAGGTCTCGGTGCTGACCAGCTTGCGACGCTCGTCATCGGTCATCACCCCGCCCTCGGCGGCCTTCTTCTTGGCGGCCTTCTGCACGGCGGCGTCCAGCTCGGTCTGGCGGCACAGGCCCAAGGCAACCGGATCGATCGGCTGGATGTTCTGGATGTTCCAATGCGTCCGCTCGCGGATCGAGGCGATCGTCGGCTTGGTCGTGCCGACCAGCTTGGCGATCTGCGCATCGGCCAGTTCCGGGTGGAACTTGACCAGCCACAGGATCGCCGCCGGGCGGTCCTGACGCTTGGACAGGGGCGTATAGCGCGGGCCACGACGCTTCTCCTCGCCCTCGGCGGCGGGGTTGTGCTTCAGGCGCATGCGATAGACGGGGCTCGCCTCGGCGCGCTTGATCTCCTCGGGGTCCAGCTGGTTCGAGGCGACCGGGTCGTAACCCTTGACGCCCGCCGCCACGTCGCCATCGGCGATGCCCTGGACCTCAAGCTCGTGCAGGCCGCAGAAATCGCCGATCTGCTTGAAGCTGAGCGTGGTGTTGTCGACCAGCCAGACGGCGGTGGCCTTGGCCATCAGCGGCTTGCTCATGTCAGTCTCCTTCGCGTGTCTCTTGGTCCCGGAACAGGGGGATTTGACAGGGGGCTTCGGCCGGAAAAACGGCTTCGGCTTGCGCCATTCCTCGTTTTCGGGGGGAATTGGCCGCTTCTATACCGATTTCGGGCGCCGGGGAAAAGAGGATTCGCGCGATTGCCGGTTGAGGCCGCGCCGCGCCGCGCTATCCTTGCCCCATGCGCCGCCTGATCCTGACCCTTGCCGCCCTGCTGACCCCGCTGCCGCTGGCCGCCCGCGACGTGGCGGGGCGGTTCGACTATTACGTCCTGGCGCTCAGCTGGCAGCCCTCCTGGTGCAGCGCCACGGGCGACGCGCGCGACGCCCCGGAATGCCGCCCCGGCACCGGGCGCGACGTGTCGGTCCACGGGCTCTGGCCGCAACACGAACGCGGCTGGCCGCAGGACTGCCGCAGCGGCGAGCGCGACCCCTCGCGCCGCGAGACGGCCGCGATGACCGACATCATGGGGTCGTCCGGCCTGGCCTGGCATCAGTGGAAGAAGCACGGCCGCTGCAGCGGGCTGTCAGCCGGGGACTATTTCGACGCGACGCGCCGGGCGGCGGCGGCCGTCACCGTGCCGCCCGTCCTGGACGACCTGGCCCGCGACGTGAACGCGCCCCCCGCCGTGATCGAGGAGGCCTTCCTGGAGGCCAACCCCGCCCTTTCGGCCGACGGCGTCACCATCGCCTGCCGCGACGGCGCCCTGACCGAGATCCGCATCTGCCTGACGCGGGACCTCGAACCCCGCGACTGCGCGCCGGACGTGCGCCGCGACTGCGGCGCCGCCCGCCTGCTGATCGAGGCCGTGCGCTAGTCCCCGCCGACCGTCAGGACGATCTTGCCGATATGCTGGCTGCTTTCCATCCGGCGATGCGCCTCGGCGGCCTCGGCCAGGGGAAAGGCCCCGTCAATGGTCACGCCGACCGACCCCGCCGCGATCATCGGCCACAGCTGCTTGCGCAGCGCATCCGCGATCTCGGCCTTGGCGACGTCGGATTGCGGGCGCAGCGTCGATCCGGTGATGGTCAGGCGGTTCATCATGATCTGGGCAAAGTTCAGTTCGACCTTCGGCCCCTCCAGAAAGGCGATCATCACCAGCCGCCCGTCCTGGGCCAGCGTCCTGATGTTGCGGGGGATGTAGCTGCCGCCGACCATGTCCAGGATCAGGTCCGCGCCGCCCGCCTCGGCCAGAACCTTGGTGAAGTCCTGGCTGCGATAGTTGATGGCGGTGGCGCCAAGCGCGGTGATGGCCGCGCATTTCGCGTCGCTGCCGGCGGTGGCGAAGACGCGCGCGCCAAGCGCGCGGGCGATCTGGATCGCCATCATCCCGATGCCCGACGTGCCGCCATGGACCAAGAACCGTTCGCCCCCGGTCAGGCGGCCGCGCTGGACCACGTTCGACCAGACGGTGAAGGCCGTCTCGGGCAGGCAGGCGCCCTCGCGCAGCGACAGGCCCTTGGGGATGCGCAGGGCGTGGTCGGCGTGGCAGACCGCATATTCGGCATAGCCGCCGCCCGGCAGCAGGGCGCAGACCCGTTCGCCCTTCTTCCATCGGGTCACGCCCGCGCCCAGGCCCACGATCTCGCCCGAGGCCTCCAGCCCCGGCAGGTCCGAGGCGCCGGGCGGGGGCGCATAGCTGCCCGAGCGTTGCAGCACGTCGGGACGGTTCACCCCGGCATAGGCGACCTTGATCAGGATCTGGTCATGGCAGGGCACCGGCACGGGCCGGGTCGTGGCGCGCAGCTGATCCGGGCCGCCGGGGCCCGCGATCTCGATGGCGGTCATGGTGTCGGGAAACATCGGCGGTCCTTCCTATCGCGCCCGTCCGGGCAGGGCGCGGTCGCGCGGCGCGCGGATCCAGCCCAGGGTCGCATCGGCCAACCGCGAGGCCCCCGGCAGGCGGCGCAGGCGGGCCTTCACGGTCTCGATCGACATGATGCCGTCGATGCGCCGGTCGATGAAGGCGCGCGTCTCGGCTTCGTCCTCGGACTCGTCGCCCAGCCAGAACAGCACGCTGGCCGAGATCACCGCCGACAGCGTCGCGCGTTTCGAATACCAGTTCACGTCCTGCGACCGGTCGCCCAGGGCGGTCCAGATCACGTCCGCCGTTTCCCAGACCAGCCGCGCGGCCAGGGTCGCGTTCTGCGGCAGGGCCAGCGTGGCCGCGCCGGCGCGCACCAGTTCGGGGTCCGACAGCTGCAGCCGCCGCCAGACGGCCTCGGCCACGCGGTCGCGGAACCGGCCCTCGGGCGGGGTGGCCGCCAGCGCCTCGCGCAGCGCCCGGTCCGCGCGGCGGTGATAGGCCGCGGCCAGATCGGCGCCGCCATGCGGGAAATGCACCCGGATCAGCGCAACATCCATGCCGATGTCGCGGGCGCCCGCGGCCAGGGCCAGGTCGTTCATCCCCTCGAAGGGGACATGGATCAGGGCGGCATCCAGCAATGCGTCTCGGTCTGTCTGGGTCATGCATACCTCGTCTGGACATTCGCGCCCGCCGCTGCTAGGGGGACGCTTCCTGCAATTGATCAACTCTAACCTAGGAAGGTGGTGACAACCACATGCAGGTCAATGTTCGCGACAACAACGTCGAACAGGCGCTCCGTGCCCTGAAGAAAAAACTTCAGCGCGAAGGTGTCTTCCGCGAAATGAAGCTCAAGCAGCATTTCGAGAAGCCGTCGGTCAAGAAAGCCCGTGAAAAGGCCGAGGCCGTTCGCCGCGCCCGCAAGCTGGCCCGTAAAAAGGCACAGCGCGAAGGCGCGCTGTAAGACGACGCGACATGTGTCATTTGGAAACCCCCGCGGCGCCATGCCGCGGGGGTTTTCTTTTGCCTGCGTGACGGTGGGCGCGCGATCAGCCGTTGCTGTCCGAGCCGCCCGAATCACCACCGTCCGAACCGCCGTCGCCGCCGGCATCACCACCGGAGTCACCGCCGGCATCTCCGCCGTCCGAACCGCCGTTGCCGCCGTCCGTGCCGGTGTCGCCGCCATCGCCGCCGGTATCGCCGCCATCGCCGCCGGTGTCGCCGCCGTCGGTGCCGGTATCGCCACCATCAGACCCGTCCGTACCATCGTCGCCGGTACCAGCCTCGCCATCCTCACCTACGGTCGTGCCGCCACCGACGACGCCGCCGCCACTCCCGGCCGGATCTCCGCCGGTCGCATCAGGCCCAACATCCGTGCCGGACGATCCCTCGGGCTCGGCCCGCGTCTCGACCCCGTCGACCGACACCAGACGACCGTTGGCGGTGCTGTAGACCAGTTCGGTCGGCACGCCACCACGCTGAGCCGTGATCGTCAGGATCGGGCCTTCGCGCTGGATGAAGATGTCGGAATAGCCCTGCGCCGATAGCGTCTCGGTGATGGCCTCATAGTTCTCGATGCTTTCCAGCCGGGGATAGTCGCCCTCGACCACGAAGCCTTGGGCGGGGGCCGCCTCCAGCGCTTCGTCGGGAACGATCACGGTCGTCCCTTGGGGCGATTCGACCGCGGTGGTCTGGGCGATGGCGGTGCCGGCCATCAGGCTGCCCGCGGTCAGGGTGGTGCCCAGCATCAGGGCCTTGAACGGAGTCTTCAACATCGTGCGTCTCCAGTTGTCTGTCTGGCGGCACAACGCGGCAGGAGGTCCGGAAGGTTCCCTCGACGCGGTTCAGACGGGAATCGCCGTGGTCCGGAAGACCGTGCGCAGGGCGAAGCTGGAATGCATCTGCGCGACCCCCGGCAGGCGGGCCAGGTGCTGGCGGTGGATGCGGGCGAAGTCGTCGGTATCCTCGACCACAATCTTCAGCAGATAGTCGGCCGTGCCCGCCATCAGGTGGCATTCCAGCACGTCGGGGATGGTCCGCACGCCGCGTTCGAAGGCGTCCAGAACCTCGTCCGCCTGACCCGACAGGGTGATCTCGACGAAGACGGTGGTCTGCCGGCGCAGCGCCCGCGCGTCCAAGAGCGCGACATAGCCCGAGATGACCCCCGCCTCCTCCAGCCGCTGCACCCGGCGGTGGCAGGCCGAGGGCGACAGATGCACCCGAAGCGCCAGTTCGGCATTGCTGATTCGCCCCTCTTTCTGAAGCAGGGACAGGATGCGTCGGTCTATTGCGTCAAGTTCGGCCATGCCGGCAGATTCTTCGATCGGGCGGGCCGTTGCCAGCGATTTCTTCGCCCAAGGACAGAATGGACGCCCCTGCTTCGCAGCACCTTGCGGATGCGACCTGTCAGGATGGAATCCCAAGGGAGAGGAGAGAGCCATGAAGATCGGATGCCCGAAAGAGGTCAAGCCGCAGGAATTTCGCGTGGGCATGACCTCCGCCGCCGCCGCCGAGGCGGTCGGACGCGGCCACACCGTCCTGATCCAGTCCGGCGCCGGAGAGGGGGCGGGCTTTGCCGATGACGACTATGCCGCCGCAGGGGCGCGGATCGTGCCCGATGCGGCGGCCGTCTTCGGCGAGGCCGAGTTGATCGTGAAGGTCAAGGAGCCGCAGCCCGCCGAACGCCGCATGCTGGCGCGCGGCCAGATCCTGTTCACCTATCTGCACCTGGCCCCCGACCCGGACCAGACGCGCGACCTGCTGGACAGCGGCGTGACGGCCATCGCCTATGAGACCGTGACCGATGCGCGGGGCGGGCTGCCGCTGCTGGCCCCCATGTCCGAGGTCGCCGGACGCTTGGCCCCGCAGGTCGGGTCCTGGGCGCTGCAGAAGGCCAATGGCGGGCGCGGCGTGCTGATGGGCGGTGTGCCGGGCGTGCGGCCCGCCAATGTCGTGGTGATCGGCGGCGGGGTCGTGGGCACCGCGGCCGCGCGCGTGGCGGTGGGCATGGGCGCGAACGTGACGGTCATGGACCGGTCGGTGCCGCGCCTGTCCTATCTGGACGACATCTTCATGGGCCGCCTGACCACGCAGTTCGCCAGCGCCGCGGCCACGGCCGAGGCGATTCGCACCGCCGATATGGTGATCGGGGCCGTGCTGATCCCCGGCGCGGCGGCGCCCAAGCTGATCAGCCGCGAACAGCTGTCCACCATGCCACAGGGCGCCGTGCTGGTGGACGTGGCCATCGACCAGGGCGGCTGCTTCCAGACCTCGCGCGCGACGACCCACCAGGACCCGATCTACGAGGTCGACGGCATCGTGCATTACTGCGTGGCGAACATGCCGGGCGCGGTTGCGCGCACCAGCACGCAGGCCCTGGGCAACGTCACCCTGCCGCATCTGCTGGCGCTGGCCGACAAGGGCTGGCACCGCGCGCTGAGCGATGACTCCCATCTGCGCGCGGGGCTGTCGGTGCATGACGGCCGGCTGACCTCGCCCCCGGTGGGCGAGGCCTTGGGCCTGGAGGCCGTCACCCCGGAGACCGCCCTGTCCTGCTGAGCGTCAGACCGGGTTCGCCCGGTCCGCCAGCAGGTCGCGGATCTGGGCCAGCAGCTCCTCCTGGCTGGGACCGGCGGGGGCGGCCTCCTTGGCCTCCTCCTTGCGGATCGCGGCGCGCTGCAGGCGGTTCACCGCCTTGACCAGCAGGAACACCGCCCAGGCCACGATCAGGAAGTTCAGCACCGCCATGGCGAAGGCGCCATAGGCGAAGATCGCGGCGCCCGAATCGCGCGCGGCGGCCAGGCTGGCACCATCCGGGACGTTGCCGGACAGGACCAGATACTTGTCGGTGAAGTCGATGCCCCCGGTCAGCAGGCCCAGGATCGGGTTGATCAGGTCCACCACCAGCGAATTGACGATGGCGGTGAAGGCGGCGCCGATGATGATGCCGACGGCAAGGTCGATGACATTGCCGCGGGCGATGAAGGTCTTGAATTCCTGGATCATGACAGATCATCCCTCGTGATGCGCGACAGCGTGCCGCAGACCGATCCTGCGGTCAGTCGGCCCGAAAAGCAATCGCGCCGAAGGATGGACCTCCGGCGCGCTGCCTGTCGGATCGGGAAGGGACGGTCACTCGGCCGGGGCGGCCTCGGCCAGCTTGGTGTCGATGACCTCCTTCATGCTCTCCCACGGCTGGTTCGAGACCTTCTCGCCGCCGATGATGAAGGTCGGCGTCGCCTCGACCTCGTCGGCGGTGGCATTGGCCTGGAAGGTGGCGATCAGCTGCTCGACCTTGCCGGTGTCGTTCCAGCAGGCGGTCATCTGCTCCTCGGTCATGCCGGCCTTGAGGCCGATGCGGCGCAGGTTGGCCGCGATCTCGTCGCCCGAACCGCCGGCCAGCCATTCCGACTGCTCGTCGAACAGCATGCCGCTGACGGGATAGAACTTCTCGTCCCCGCCGCAGCGCGCCAGAACGCCCGCCCACAGGCCCGGCTGGTCGAAATAGACGTCGCGCTGCACGAAGCGGACCTTGCCGGTGTCGATGTATTCGGCCTTCAGCTGCGGATAGACGTCGCTGTGAAAGTTCGCGCAATGCCCGCAGGTGAAGCTGGCATATTCGACGATGGTCAGCGGCGCGTCCTCGGCCCCCTGCGCGATATCGGGCAGGGTCGCGGGGGCGGCCGCGTCCTGCGCCAGGACGGGGGTCGCCAGCGTCAGGGCGAAGGCGGCGGCGGCGGTGCGAAGAAACATGGGTAATCCTTTCGGGTCGGGCAGATGGGTCAGGATCGGCGGCGGGCGACATTCATCGCCAGCCGGGCCATGGCCTGGGCCAGGCCGGGATCGTCGAACTGTCGGGCGACCCCCGCGGCCCGTTCCAGCAGCACCGGATCGGGGGCCGGAGGTTCGGGCGGGGCGTGGGTGAAGCGGGCGTGCCCCTCGGCAAAGCCCGAGGCCGCGGTCTGGGTCAGGGTGATGCGGCTGACCGCGTTGTAGCCATAGCAGGCGTTCACCCGTTCGCGCAGCTGCGGCAGCTGCATCTCGACCATGGGGGCCATCGGGCCGGTCGTCAGCAGCGTCAGCGTCGCGCCCAGACCGCCCCGCGCATGGCTGATGCGCACCGGACGGGTCACGGCGGCCAGCTGCGCGCCCGCGATCTCGGGCCAATGGGTCAACAGCCGCGTGACGGCGAAGCCGCGTCCCTCGGCCGCCTTCTGCACCCGCGCCGCCAACAGGCTGGAGGCCGCCTGAAAGCCGCGGCTGCGACGACGGGACCGGTCTGCGGCGGGATGGGACGGGTGGGCCATGGACGCCTTTGCTGCTATCACGCGCCCATCCTTAGCCAGCCATCCCCCCGGATGAAAGCGCGCCCTTCTGCAAAGGCCCACATAATTGCGTGAAAGCAAGGTGATCGCCCCCGACCTTCTGGCCTGGTATGACCGCCATGCCCGCGACCTGCCCTGGCGCGTACCGCCGGGCGGGCCGCCCGCCGACCCCTATCGCGTCTGGCTGTCCGAGGTGATGCTGCAGCAGACCACCGTGGCGGCGGTCAAGGCGTATTTCCTGCGCTTCACCGCGATCTGGCCGACGGTGCAGGACCTGGCGGCGGCGCCCGACGCGCAGGTCATGGCCGAATGGGCGGGCCTTGGCTATTACGCGCGGGCGCGCAACCTTCTGGCCTGCGCGCGGGCGGTGACGGCCATGGGCGGCTTTCCCGACAGCCGCGCGGGCCTTCAGGCGCTGCCGGGCATCGGCGCCTATACCTCCGCGGCCATCGCCGCGATCGCCTTCGACCGGGCCGAGACCGTGGTGGACGGCAATGTCGAACGCGTGGTCGCGCGGCTCGTCGCGGTCCAGACCCCCCTGCCCCGCGCCAAGCCGGAACTGGTCGCCTTGGCCGATACTCTGACCCCCGCGGCGCGGCCCGGCGACTATGCGCAGGCGATGATGGATCTGGGCGCGACCATCTGCACGCCGCGCAGCCCGGCCTGCGTGATCTGCCCGCTGCAGGCGCATTGCGACGCGCGCGCGCAGGGCATCGCGGCCGAACTGCCCCGCAAGACGCCCAAGCTGCCCAAGCCGCAGCGCAGCGGCACCGTCTGGCTGGCCCGTCAGGGCGACGCGCTGCTGCTGGAACATCGCCCGCCGCAGGGGCTTCTGGGCGGGGTGCTGGCCTTTCCCTCGGCCGGGTGGGACGGGCGCGACCTGCCGCCTCCCGGCCCGGCCGACTGGCGCGACCTGGGCACGGTGCGCCATGTCTTCACCCATTTCACGCTGGACCTGACGGTGCAGCTTGGCACGCTTGCCGGCAATCCCACGCGCGGAGAGCTGGTCCCCCTGGCGCAGATCGACCCCGCGGCCCTGCCGGGGCTGATGCGCAAGGTCTGGGATATGGCGCGACCGCAGCTGAGCGCCTAGCATCGGGGCATGAGCGAATCGCCCCGTTCCCCGATCCCCGCTGCGGCGCCCTTCTGGCTGTCGGTGGCGCTGGTCCCGCTGATGGCGCTGGCCGCGTGGCGGGGCGGGGCGTGGTGGCTGGTCGTGCCGGCCTATGCCTGGTATCTGACCACCGCGCTGGACGGGGTGCTGGGGCTGAACCCCGACAATCCGGACCCCGACACCGGTCCCGAACAGCTGTTCTGGCACCGCGCGGTCACGCTGATCTGGTTCCCGCTGCAGGCGGCGACCCTGGCCTGTTGCCTGTGGCTGGCGGGGCATGGCACGCATCTGTCGGGATGGGAGCTTCTGGGCCTGTTCTTCGCGCAGGGCGTGATGTCGGGCAGCGTGGGCATCGTCTATGCCCACGAACTGCTGCACCAGAAGTCGCGGGCCGAACGCTGGCTGGGCGACCTGCTGCTGGCCTCGGTGCTCTATTCGCATTTCCGGACCGAGCATCTGCTGGTCCATCACTCCTGGGTCTCGACCCCGCGCGACGCGGTCTCGGCGCGCTACAACGAGGGGTTCTACCGCTTCTTCGGCCGGGTCCTGACCCATGGCCCGGCCAGCGCCTGGCGGGCCGAGACGCGGTTCCTGGCGCGGGCCGGGCGCGGGCCTCTGGACCGGCGCAACCCGTTCTGGCGCTATGGCGCGCTGCAGGCGGGGATGCTGGCCGGGGCGCTGGCGCTTGGCGGATGGGCCGGCCTGGGTCTGTTCCTGTTCCAGGCCTTCATCGCCGTCTGGCAGCTGGAGCTGACCAATTACGTCGAGCATTACGGCCTGTCCCGCAAGCATCTGGGCGAGGGGCGATACGAGCCCGTCCGCCCGCGCCACAGCTGGAACGCCAGCCACACCGCGACCAACTGGCTGCTGATCAACCTTCAGCGCCATTCAGACCACCACACCCGGCCCGACCGCCGCTTTCCGCTGCTGCAGACCTATTCCGAGGACGAGGCCCCGCAGCTGCCGATGGGCTATCCGGCGATGACCCTGCTGGCGATGGTCCCGCCTCTGTGGCGGCGGCGCATGAACCCGCGGGTGCGCGCCTGGCGCCGCCGCTTCTACCCCGAGATCGAGGACTGGAGCGGCTACAACCGCGGCACCCTGCCCCTGCCGCGAAACGCGCTGTGACGCGCCGCCGCCGGGGTCCGCGTTAACCATCCGTGCAATGAATCGCCTCCGGACGGTTCCCTATGCCGCGATCTACCCCCATGGTATTTGTGTAGTGAAAATACACGCACGGGTTGATCGACCATGTATGACGATTCGGGACTGGCGGAGGGCGACAGGCCGCATTGGGCGGCAGCCCTGACCGGGGCGGGGGACATGGGGTACATGCTGTATCGCAGCGTGGCGCGTCCAGGGCTGGGGCGGGCAGATCTGGAGGCGATCCTGAACCAGGCCCGGCGGCGCAATGCCGAACGCGGGCTGACCGGCTGCCTGCACCATGAGAACGGGCTGTTCTTTCAATGGCTGGAGGGGCCGCGCTTCACCCTGTCGCGGCTGATGGAGCGGTTGCGCGACGATGACCGCCATGTGGGCGTGACGGTGATCGACCAAGGGCGGCTGGACCGGCGGCTGTTCGGCGATTGGCAGATGCGCCATTCCGACCCGGCGACGGCCTCGCTGCTGGAATGGCTGGCGGGCGGCGGACGGACCGAGGCGGACGGGGTGCGCAGTTTCCTCGAGACGATCCGCTGAACGAAAGATCCCCGCCATGCGGACATGGCGGGGCAAGGCGGCCCGGCCCGCGCGGCAGCGCGGCGCCAGACTGGCGAACGGAATGGGGGTCAGTTGGGCCGGGATTCCATCTCGGCCCTGATCTGCTGGCGCAGGATGTCCAGCGGGATCATCTTGCCCTCGCGGCGGAAATGCCAGTAGGTCCAGCCGTTGCACGAGGGCGCACCCTCCAGCGCGGCGCCGACCTGATGGATCGATCCCTTGACGTCGTTGCCGATCAGGCTGCCGTCGGCGCGGACCTTGGCCTTGTGGCGGTTGCCCAGGGAATACAGCTCCTCGCCGGGGCGCAGCATGCCGCGCTCGATCACCTGGCCGAAGGGGATGCGCACCTCGGCGCGCTTGGCGCGGGTCGTGGCGATGGCCTCGGCGTCCAGCGGGCGGACGCGGGACAGGCGGCGGGCGGCGACCTCGCGATAGGCCTCCTCGCGCTCGATCCCGACATAGGCGCGGCCCAGCATCTTGGCGACCGCGCCGGTGGTGCCCGTGCCGAAGAACGGGTCCAGCACCACGTCGCCGGGATTGGTCGTGCCGATGATGACGCGGTGCAGCAGACTCTCGGGCTTCTGGGTCGGATGGGCCTTCTCACCCGCGGCATCCTTCAGACGCTCGCCGCCGTTGCAGATCGGCAGGACCCAATCGCTGCGCATCTGCACGCCCTCGTTCAGCGACTTCAGCGCCTCGTAGTTGAAGGTGTACTTGGCGTTTTCCGACTTCGCGGCCCAGATCAGCGTCTCATGCGCGTTGGTCAGACGCTTGCCGCGGAAGTTCGGCATCGGGTTCGACTTGCGCCAGATCACGTCGTTCATGATCCAGAAGCCCTGGTTCTGGATCTCGGCGCCGACGCGGAAGATGTTGTGATAGCTGCCGATCACCCAGATCGCGCCGTTCGGCTTCAGCAGGCGGCGCGCGGCGGCCAGCCAAGCGCGGGTGAAGGCGTCGTAATCGGCAAAGCTGGAGAACTGGTCCCAATGGTCGTCCACCGCATCGACCCGGCTGTTGTCCGGCCGGTGCAGATCGCCGCGAAGCTGCAGGTTGTAGGGCGGATCGGCAAAGATCAGATCGACGCTGCCGGCGGGCAGCGCGTTCATGACCTCGATGCAGTCGCCCGCCAGAATCTGGTTCAGCGGTAAGGGATCATGCGGTGACGGGCGCGCGGAATCCGCGCGCTGGACCTTGGTTTTCATCGTGCTCTGCCTTCGGGAAATGCCGGCTTTTGCCGGTCTGGTATGGCCCCAAAGATGATTCAGATGCGAATCGGCGTCAATTTCTTTTTCGAATCAGTCACTTACAAAGGGGGGTTTACACAAGATATTGTGGACGGGCTTGAATGACCGCCTATGATGTGGGGTGATCCCCAGATTTAGCAGCGCGCGTTTATGGGCCGGTGTCGGATATCCCGCATTCACCTCCCAGCCATAACCGGGATGCTGTTGCGCCAAATCCACCATGATCGCGTCGCGCGCCTGCTTGGCCAGGATCGAGGCCGCGGCGATGGAGAGGCTGCGCCCGTCGCCCTTGACCACCGCCGTCGCGGGCAGGTCCAGATCGCGCGGCAGCAGGTTGCCGTCCACCAGGACGTGGCAGGGGCGCGTGCGCAGCCCGGCCAGGGCGCGGCACATGGCGACATGGCTGGCGCGAAGGATGTTCAGCGCGTCGATCTCGGCCACCTCGACATGGGCGACCGACCAGTCGCAATGCGCCGCGATCCATTCGGCCAGCGCCGCCCGGCGCGGCGCGGTCAGACGCTTGCTGTCGTCCAGGCCCTCGGGCAGCGAACCGTCGGGCAGGATCACCGCCGCCGCCGTCACCGGCCCGGCCAGCGGGCCGCGGCCGACCTCGTCCACGCCCGCGACATGGCGCGCGCCCGCGTCGCGCAGCGCGGTCTCCAGCGACAGGTCGGGCATCAGGCGGTGATCCGGACGGGGGGGATGGTGACCTCCTCCAGGTTGGTGCCCGCGCCCTCGCGGTCCACCACCAGGAAATCGGCCGCGCGGTCCAGCGGCGTCAGCACCCCGTGCCAGGTTCCCGCGTCCAGGTTCACCCCCGTATGGGCCGGCACCAGGAAGGCGCGCAGCGGCCCCGGACGCCCGTCCACATCGGGCGCCACGACCGACAGCCAGGGATCGGGCCCGAGCGGCATGAAGGCCTGGCTGCCCAGGGGGTGACGCTCCAGCAGGGTGCAGTCATGGGGCAGGCTGACGGCCTGGCTGCGGAACAGGCTGATGATCGCCTCGCCGCCGCCGCGTTCGACGGTGGCCAGCGCGTGATGGCGCTCGCAGCGGCCCGCATTGATCATGCGGTCGGGCGTGGCGCGCGGGGTCAGGACCTGCCCGAAGGGGGCGAAGGCGGCGGCGGTCAGGGGTTCGATGCGGATCTGGGTCATGCCCGCGGTTCTAGCGCAGCGCCGCCAGCCCGTCGAGGATCAGACCCGTCAGCGCGGCCCGCGCGGCGGGGTCGCGCAGATGCGCGGCCTCTGCCCGGGCGGCGGCGGATATGGCGCGGCACCGGTCGGGATGGGCGCGCGCCCAGGCCAGCTTGTCGCGCAGGTCGGTCAGGTGACGCGCCACGGGGATGTAATGGACCCACGGCCGGAAGCGGCCCGAATAGAAGACCTGCCAGCCGTCCTCCTCGGCCAGCAGCACCCCGTTCTGGTCCAGCCCCGAGATGAAGTTCGAGCCGTGGTCATAGCCCGTCATGCACAGCCGGTAGCGGAAGGCGTCAAAGTCGCGCGGCCCCATGCGCGGCCGGCAGAAGGGTGCGATCAGCGGGTCGTCGGCATGGTGGCGAAAGGCATGGGCCAGCACCAGCCCCACGTCGAAATCCGGATCGTCGATATGGGCGCGCAGGAAGGCCATGCGGTTCGTGCGGCACAGCCCTTCCCATGCGGCCCGGCGGTCGGCGGGGGTCGCCGCCTTGGCCAGGCGGGCCAGCCAGACATGGCTGGCGGGGCCGGGCTTCACGCCGGGCCGCATCTCCGAGCCCGAGATCATGCCGCGCCAGACCAGCCGGTCCTGCTTCTCCTCCCACGGGATGTCGTCGGGCGGCGTGGCCGGATCGAAGCCCGGCAGCCCCACCGCGTGCTGGTCGGGCAGCGGCCATAGCACGGCGTTCACCGCGCCGGCGCGACGGTTGTGGCACAGGACCGGCCGGTCCAGGGCCGCGCCTTGGGCGCTGCCGAACCAGCGGCTGTCCTCCATGTCGATCCAGACCGGGTCGCGGCGGTCCAGGGACAGGATGTCGTTGATGACCCCCTCGGCGCGGATCAGCTTGAAATGCCGCCCCTCGCGCGCCAAGGCCATCGGGCGCCCGCCGGGGGGCGTGACCAGCGTGAACTGGCGCGGTGCGCCCTTGGCGTCCGTCACCGCGCCCCGCCCGGACAGCGTCCCGTCCCAATGGCAGGCAAAGCCCGACAGGCCCGACAGATCGCCCGGCGCGCGGGCCCGCGCGCCCGACAGGCAGAAGCGCGCGACATCCGCCGCCCAGCCCTCTGGTGCGCGGGGCGGGGGCGGGGCATCGGCCCGCACGCGGGGTTCGGGCCAGCGGGACCGGGGGACGATGGGCAGCGGGACGATGTCCGACAGACGCGCGGCCAGATCAGCCGGGCGGGTCGTGGCCAGGTCCAGCACGATCAGCCGCGGATCGCCCGCGAACAGCGCCTCGACCGCCGCCTGATGGGCCGTGCCTTCGGGGTCGTCCTGGGTGGGGCGGGTCAGCAGGAAGACCGCATCGGGCATCCGCTCGCGCAAGAAGGCGGCACAGCGCCAGGCCTCCAGCCGCGGACGCCATGACGGTCGGTCCCGATAGAGCCCCGCGAAGAGCCGCATGCCCGGCCAGTCCCGCAGGGGAGGCGTCCCCTGCCCCATCGCGTAGAGGATGTCGGCGGCCAAGCGTCCGCCCTCGTGGCAGGCGACGGGGTGACCGTTCGCGCGGAACAGCGCGGCCAGCGCGTCGTCCACCGGGCCGTCGGGCCCGATATGGACCACGGGCCGCGCCATCAGGGCCGCGCGTTGCGCGGCAGCAGCACTGTCAGCAGCCCCAGCACCGGCAGCGCCGAGCAGATCAGGAACACCGTCCGGATGCCCTGCGCATCGGCCAGCACCCCGAGCGCCGCCGCCGAGATGCCGCCCATCCCGAAGGAGAAGCCGAAGAACAGCCCGGCGATCATGCCCGTCCGCCCCGGCACCAGCTCCTGCGCGAAGACGACGATGGCCGGGAAGGCGGAGGCCAGGATCAGCCCGATCAGCACCGCCAGCACGCCGGTCGGCACCAGCCCCACATGCGGCAGCGCCAGCGTGAGAGGCAGCACGCCCAGGATCGACACCCAGATGACCGTCAGCGGCCCGACCCGGTCGCCGATCACCCCGCCCAGCATCACCCCCCCGGCCATGCCCGCCAGGAACAGGAACAGCATCAGCTGCGCGCCCTGGGTGGACAGGCCGAAGCGGTCGATGGAGAAGAAGGTGAAATAGCTGCTCATCGAGGCGGTGTAGATGTTCTTGGTGAAGACCAGCACCGCCAGCACCGAGATGGCGCAGATCACCGTCGCGCGCGGCAGGCGCAGGCTGCGGTCGGGGACGGCCGCGGCGGCGCGGCGGCGATCCTCGGCCCAGGCCCCCACGCGCCACAGGATCGCCGCGCCGAGCGCCGCGGCCAGCGCGAACCAGGCCACCGCCGGACGCCCCATAGGCACGACCACGAAGGCCGCCAGCAGCGGTCCCATCGCCTGCCCGCCATTGCCGCCCAGCTGGAACAGCGACTGCGCCGTGCCGAAACGTCCCCCCGACGCGGTGCGCGCCACGCGCGAGCTTTCCGGGTGGAACACCGCCGAGCCGATGCCGATCAGCATCGCCCCCGCCAGAAGCCAGCCATAGCTGTCCGCGAGGCCCAGCATCGTGACGCCGGTCAGCGTGGACATCATCCCGAAGGGCAGCGAGCGGGGCTGGGGATGGCGGTCGGTTGCCATGCCGATCATCGGCTGCAGCAGCGATGCCGTGACCTGGAAGGCCAGCGTCATCACCCCGATTTGGGTATAGGACAGCGCGAATTCGGTCTGCAGCAGCGGGTAGATCGCGGCCAGCATCGACTGCATCACGTCATTGATCATGTGGCACAGGCTGATCGCCACCAGCACCCCCCAGGAGGTGGCGGTGCGTGCCGATGCCCGGGGCGCAGTCAACGGCGGGCGGGCGGTGGCGGGAGAGAGCGAATCGGGCATCGGGATCGTCTTCATGCTTGCACGCTCTGCATCTATCAGACAGGATGCAGAAAGAAAGCACAGCCATCGCGACGCTGATCACCCTGTTTGTCGCAAATGTCCCGCTCCGTGGCGTTCAGGACATCTAGCATTTATTTATTCGTCGGCTATCACGATAGGGTGTCCTGTCGGGAGTCGTCCATGAACCAATCCAGCCCCTCGTCCCGCGTGACCGTGCATTCCTCTGGTACCGATGGCGATCGGCGCCGTCCGAACACCTGGCAGGCCATCCGCGCCGAGGTGCTGGGCCGCATCCGGTCGGGCGAATGGCCCCCCGGCAGCCTGATCCCCACCGAGCAGATGCTGTCGGTCGAGATGGGCTGCGCGCGCGCCACGGTGAACCGGGCGCTGCGCGAGCTGGCCGACAGCGGCATCATCCAGCGCCGCCGCAAGGTCGGCACCCGCGTCGCTGCGACGACCTCGCGCCGCACCACCCTGTCGCTGCGGGTGATCCGCGACGAGATCGAGGCCCTGGGCGCCACCTATCGCCACGAGATGACGGAATGCGTCACCTGCGCGCCCAGCCCGGCCGCGATGCAGGCACTGCAGCTTGACGCATCGGAGCGGCTGCTGCTGGTCAAGTCGCGCTATACGGCCGACGGTCGTCCGCATTGCTGCGAAGCGATCTGGCTGCATCCGCGCCTGCTGACCATGCCGAGCGGTGCGGCGCCCGATGCCGCTCTTTTCGCCGCCGAACCCCCGCAGGAATGGCTGGCCCGCAGCCTGCCGGTCATCCAGGGCCACGTCTCGATCCTGGCCGAGGCCGCCAGCGGCTCCTGCGCACGGAATCTGGCGGTCGAGCCGGGCACCCCGGTCATGGCGATCGAGCGGGTGACCCTGCTGGACGGGCTGCCCGTCGCCTTCGCGCGGCAGTTCTATCCGCCGCGCCACCGCCTGGTCCTGGGGGACTAGACGGCCAGCAGATCCGCGAAATGCGCGATCAGCCGGTGCTTGAGCACCTTGCCGGTCGCCGCCGCGGGCAGCGGGCCGGTCAGGATGATCCGCGTGGGCCGCTTGTAGGCCGACAGCCGCGCCGCCGCATGGGCGGCGAGCGCCTCCGCCGTCACCGCATCCGGCGAAATCAGCTGGCAGAAGGCCAGGATATCCTCGTCGCCCCCCTCGCGCGCGCGGCCGATCACGGCGGTCTGCAGCACGGCCGGGTGGTCGTTCAGCGCGGCCTCGACCTCGGGCGGATAGACGTTGAAGCCGCCGCGGATGATCAGCTCCTTGCAGCGGCCCACGATGTGCAGCCGCCCCTGCGCGTCGATCCGGCCCAGATCGCCGGTGCGCATCCAGCCGTCGCGCAGCACCTGCGCCGTGCCCTCCGCGTTGCGGAAATAGCCGCGCATGATGTGCGGACCCCGCGTCAGCACCTCTCCGGTGCCGGGTTCGCGGCCGATCGTCTCGTCCAGCGCGATCTGGACCCCCGGCAGCGGGTGGCCCGCCGAGGGGTCCGGGTCGCCGATGGCGTTGTTCGTGACGGTCACCCCCGCCGTGGTCTCGGTCATGCCATAGCCGTTCTGCAGCGCGATGCCATAGAAGGCCTCGGCCCGCCGTTTCCAGTCCGGGTCCAAGGGCGCCGCGCCGCTGCTGACATAGCGCAGCGGTCGGGCCAGACGCTCCAGCCCCTGGGCGCGGGCCTCGGCCATGATGGCCGCGTGCATCTGCGGCACGGCGGGCAGGACGGTCACGTCCGATTGCAGCGCGGCCAGCGTCTGCGCGGCGGAAAAGCGCGGCTCCAGCCGGATATGCGCACCGGTGGCCAGCCCCGCCGCCAGCATCGAGGTCAGCCCGAATACATGC
Source organism: Paracoccus sp. NIOT.M2S5SZ12 (assembly GCF_057748165.1). Classification (NCBI taxonomy): domain Bacteria; kingdom Pseudomonadati; phylum Pseudomonadota; class Alphaproteobacteria; order Rhodobacterales; family Paracoccaceae; genus Paracoccus; species Paracoccus sp. NIOT.M2S5SZ12. Next base: position 182,249 of record NZ_JBYLFR010000004.1, on the reverse strand, counting down.
GTCAGCGGCAGCACGCCCCAGATGACGTCATCCGCCTGCATCCCCCGCAGCCGCGCCGAGCTTTCCCCGCCGAAGATCAGGTTCCCGTGGGTCAGCATCACCCCCTTGGGCGTGCCCGTCGTGCCGGTGGTGTAGAGGATCACCGCCGTCATCGCGTCCTGCGGCTCGACCTGCTCCGGCATGGCGTCGAACGGCCCCGCGACATGCAGCGCCGCCCCGGCCAGCGTGACGGCGCGCGCATCGCCCGCATGGACCCGCGCGGGTTCGCTGACATCGGACAAAAACAGGGTCAGGCGCGGTTCGGTATGGGCCGCGATCTTGGCCAGCTCCGGCGCGGTCATGCGCGCGTTCACGGGCACCAGCACCGCGTCCATGCGGCTGGCGGCCAGCAGCAGGACCGGCACGGGGGCCGCATTCTCGGCCACCACCAGCAGCCGGTCGCCGGGGCGCAGGCCCATCGCCGCCAGATCCGCCTGCGTCCGTCGGACCAGATCGTCCAGCGCGGCATAGGTCAGGGTGCGTCCTGTCCAATCGGTCAGGGCCGGACGGTCAGGATGGGCCGCAAGGGCGGCGTCGAACAGCTGGTGGATACGGGTCATGAATCCTCGCGAAGGCGGCGGAAATCGGGGGGGCGCTTGGCCAGAAAGGCGGTGATGCCCTCGGCCGCCTCGCTCGAGGCGAGGGCCGTGGCCATCGCGTCGCGTTCGGCGCTCAGCTGCGCCTCCAGCAGGGTGGCGCGGGCGCCGGTCAGCAGATGCTTGATCGCGGCCTGCGCCTCGGCGGGCCCTGCGGCCAGGCGGTCGGCCAGGGCCATGGCGGCCATGATGGCCTCTCCGGGCTCGGTCAGTTCCTGGATGACGCCCAGGGCGTGCAGGCGTTCCGCGCCCACGGGCTGGCCGGTCAGGGCCATGGACGCGGCCATCTGCGGCGGCAGGCAGGCGGTCAGCGCCGCGGTCAGCCCGCCATCGGGCACCAGCCCGGCATTCACATAGGCTGCCGTGAAACGCGCATCGCGGGCCGACACGATCATGTCGCAGGCCAGGGCCAGCGACAGGCCCGCGCCGGCGGCGCCCCCCTCGACCACGGCGATGACCGGGCGGGGGCAGGCCACGACCGCGCGCATCAGGTCGTTCAGCGCGTCGATGCGGGCGCGGCGCTGATCCTCGGGCATCTCCTGCGCCTTGATCAGCATGGTCAGATCGCCGCCCGCGCAGAAGAAGTCGCCCTCGCCCATGATCAGCACCGCGCCGATGCGGGAGTTGTCGGTGGCCAGCTCCAGCGCGCGGTGCAGGCCCTTGTAGAAATCGGGCGTCAGCGCGTTGCGGCGGGCGGCATTGCGGTTCTCGACCACCAGGCGGTCGCCCAGGTCGCTGATTTCGCAATGCGGATTGGTGAGGTCGGTCATGGGGCGGCCCTTGTCTTGCGGAAGACGCCGGTCGCGGTGGCGATCAGCGTGCCGTCCTCATGCCGCAAGGCGCCCTCGATGAACAGGGTGGCGCGCCCGCCCCCGGTGACGCGGCCCGTGGCGGTCACGCGCCCCGGCAGGCCCGGCGCCAGATAGTTCACCGTCAGCGACAGGGTGGTGAAGGGATGCCGGCCCGTGGCATCGACCGTCAGGCTGCCCGTGGCGCCCATCGCGCTGTCCAGAAGCGTCGCGGCCAGCCCGCCGTGCAGGATGCCCTGACGGTTCAGATGGCGGTCGTCCAGATCCAGCCAGCAGACCGCCCCCGCCCTGTCCCCCACGTCCAGGACATAGCCGATCAGGGACTGGGTGCCGGTTTCGCCGTGGATCAGGGTCATGCGAAGGCGGGCTCGCCGCGCGCAAAGCGCTCCAGATGGAAATCCGCGTCCCCCATGGCCGTGTCGGCGGCCAGCAGGCGGCGGATCATGCCGCCAAGCGCGTATTCCTCGGTCATGCCGATGCCGCCATGCAGCTGCACCGATTCCTCGGCCACCAGGCGGGCAACCCGGCCAAGCGTGACCTTGCAGGCCTGCAGATGCCGGTCGCGCAGGGGCGCCTCGGCGTCCAGGTGGCCCGCGAAGTTGATGACGGCGGAGCGCGCCTGTTCGACTTCGACCGACAGGTCGGCGGCGCGATGCGCGAGCGCTTGGAAGGCGATCAGCGGCTGGCCGAACTGCTTGCGGGTGCGCAGATAGTCCAGCGTCAGATCGACCGCAGCGCTCAGCGTGCCCAGGGCATAGGCCGCATGGGCCAGGACGCCCCGCGCCAGCACCGCGTCGAAGTTCGTCAGCGCCCCAAGCCGCGTGGCGGGGGTGGCGTCAAAGATCACGTCCGCGCCGCGCTGATCGTCCATCAGCGGATAGGGGCGGACGGTCAGACCCGTAGCGTCGGGCGCCACCCGCCACAGCGCATCGGCGGTGGTGACGATGATCGCCGCCGCCCCTTCGGCCCCCGCCACCATGGTCTTGCGCCCGGTCAGGCGGTCGCCCTCCGCGCGGATCGCCACGCCGCGGTCGTAACGCGTGCCGGGCTCGGCATCGGCGAAGGCGATGGTGGCCCCGTCGTCAGCAGGCTGACCCGCCTGCGCCAGGGCCGCGGCGCCGATCATCGTGCCGATCAGCGGCAGGGACGCGCCCGCCCGGCCCAGGGCCTCGAAGATCAGCGCCACGGCGGCGCCCGATCCGTCGAAGCCGCCCTCGGCCTCGGTCAGCAGGGCCTGGGGGACGCCGGCCTCGGCCAGGGCGGGCATCAGCGCCTCGCCGGAATGGCGGGCCAGGATGCCGCGCAGGCTGTCCTGCAGCATGCGGTGGTCGTCGGAAAGCTGAAAGTCCATGGGCTTATCCTTTTGCCAGCGCGCCGGCGATGATGCTGCGCTGGACCTCGTTCGAGCCGCCGTAGATCGACAGCTTGCGGTTGTTCAGCCAGGTGGCGCTGGCGGCCAGGGCCTCGTCGGCGCCCTCGGGGCCTTCGTTGCCCTCCAGCGTCAGGGCCATCGCCTGCCCGCCATAGGCGCGCCGCGTCAGCGCATCCAGCCGCTGGCGGATCTGGGTGCCCTTGATCTTGAGCATGCTGCTCTCGATGCCGGGCGCCTGGCCTTGGGCTGCGGCCGACAGCATGCGCAGGTTGGTGGTGGACATGGCCATCAGCTCGATCTCGACCCCCGCCGTCTCGGCGGCGAACAGCGGATCGTCGGACAGCGGCTGGCCGCGATGGCGCTGCGCGCGGGCCACACGTTTCAGATTGTCCAGCGCGGCGGTGGCAAAGCCCACGCCGGCGATGTTCGTGCGCTCATGCGTCAGCAGGTATTTGGCATAGGTCCAGCCCTGGTTCTCCTCGCCGACCAGATTGGCGGCGGGGACGCGGACATTGTCGAACCAGACCTCGTTCACCTCGGCCGTGCCGTCGAGCAGGACGATGGGGCGCACGGTGACGCCGGGCGTCTCCATGTCGATCAGCAGGAAGCTGATGCCCTCCTGCTTCTTGCCCGTCGCATTGGTGCGCACCAGGCAGAAGATCATGTTGGCGTGCTGGCCAAGCGTGGTCCAGGTCTTCTGCCCGTTGACGACATAATGGTCGCCGTCGCGCACGGCGGACGTGCGCAGGCTGGCCAGGTCCGATCCGGCGCCGGGTTCGGAATAGCCCTGGCACCACCAGTCGTCGCCGTTCAGGATGCGCGGCAGCCAATAGTCCTGCTGTTCCTTGCTGCCGAATTTCTGCAGGACCGGCCCCAGCATGGCGATGCCGAAGGGCACGATGCGCGGCGCATGGGCGCGGGCCGATTCCTCCTCGAAGATGTGCCGCTGGATCGCGGTCCAGCCCGCGCCGCCGAACTCCTTGGGCCAGTTCCCGGCCAGCCAGCCGCGCGATTGGAGTTTCGCGTGCCAGCCCTCCATCTCCGCCTTGGTCAGGTCGTGATGCAGCCGAACCTTGCGGGCCAGCGCGGGGTCCAGCTCGGCCTTCAGAAAGGCGCGGATGTCGTCGCGGAAGGCGGTTTCCTCGGGGGTGAAGCTCATGTCCATCAGAAGATCTCCAGAAGTCCGGCGGCGCCCTGGCCACCGCCCACGCACATGGTGACGACGCCCCATTTGGCACCCCGGCGGCGGCCTTCGCGCAGCAGATGGCCCGCGGTGCGCGCACCCGTCATGCCGAAGGGATGGCCGATGGAAATGGCCCCGCCGTTCACGTTGTATTTTGCCGGATCGATGCCAAGCGTGTCGCGGCAATAGAGGCACTGACTGGCGAAGGCCTCGTTCAGCTCCCACAGGTCGATGTCATCAACCGTCAGCCCGTGGCGCTCCAGCAGGCGCGGCACGGCAAAGACCGGGCCGATGCCCATCTCGTCGGGCGCGCAGCCCGCGACGGCAAAGCCGCGGAAGGCGCCAAGCGGTTCCAGGTTCAGCGATGCCGCCAGGTCGGCCTCCATGACCAGCAGCGCCGCCGCCCCGTCGGACAGTTGGGACGCATTGCCCGCGGTGATGAACTGACCCGCGCCGCGCACCGGCTCCAGCTTGGCCAGCGCCTCCAGCGTGGTGCCGGGGCGGTTGCCCTCATCGGCGGCGATGGTGACCTCGCGGTCGGCGCTCTCGCCGGTGGCCTTGTCGGTGACGGACATGGTGACCGTCATCGGGATGATCTCATCGTCGAAGATCCCGGCGGCCTGCGCGGCGGCCGTGCGGGCCTGGGATTCGACGCCATAGGCGTCCTGCGCCTCGCGCGTGATCCCATAGCGGGCGGCCACCACATCGGCGGTCTCGATCATGGTCATGTAGAGGTCGGGGCGGTTCGCCTCGATCCACGCTTCCCGCGAATGGCGCACCGGCGGCTGGACCATGGAAATGCTTTCCACCCCGCCGACCAGCACGGCGCGCGCGCCCTCATGGGCGACCATCTGCGCGCCCTGCGCCAGCGCCTGCAGGCCCGACGCGCAGAAGCGGTTGACCGTCGCGCCCGCGATGCTGTCGGGCAGGCCCGCGCGGATCACCGCCTGGCGGGCGATGTTGCCGCCCGTCGCGGCCTCGGGATAGCCGCAGCCCCAGAGGCTGTCCTCGATCAGGACGGGGTCGATGCCCGCGCGTTCGACCACGGCGCGGGCCACGGCCCCGGCCAGCACGGCCCCGTGGGTCTGGTTGAAGGCGCCGCGCTTGGCGCGCCCGATGGCGGTGCGGGCGGTCGAGACGATCACCGGCTGTTTCATGCGGATTGTCCTTCGTTCAAATCGGCAAAGCGGCGGCCCGTGGCCACCAGATCGACCAGCAGCGGCGCGGGGCGCCAGAAATGGTCGTCCTCCGCGGCAAAGCGGCGGATGTCGTCCAAAATGCGGTCCAGGCCATGGGCGTCGGCCCAGTGCATCGGCCCGCCCCGCCAGCGCGGAAAGCCGTATCCGTTCAGCATCACCACATCGACATCCAGGGGACGGGCGGCGGTGCCGTCCTCGACCACGCGGGCGGCCTCGTTCACCATCGCGGCCATGGTGCGGGTCACGATCTCATCGGCATCGAAACCGCGCGGCGTCAGGCCCAGATCGGCGCGCACGGCCTCCAGCAGCGCGGGCAGGTCGGGGTTCGGCACCGGGGGCTTGGACGCATAGTCGTAATAGCCGCGCCCGGACTTGCGGCCCAGATGGCCCTGTTCGTAGAGGCGGTCGGCAAAGACCGGCACCCGGTCGCGCGGATGGCGGTCGGCGGCCTTGCGCTGTCGGGTCATGTAGCCGATGTCCAGCCCGGCCAGATCGGTCACCGCATAGGGGCCCATCGCAAAGCCGAACCCGGTCAGCGCCCGGTCCACCGCGATCGGGTCGGCGCCGTCCAGCACCATCGCATCCACCGCCGCGCGGTAATGCGCCAGGATGCGGTTGCCGATGAAGCCGTCGCAGACGCCCGCGCGCACCGCGACCTTCTTCAGCCGCCTGGCCAGCGCAAAGCCCGTCGCGACGGCGTCCGGGGCGGCGCGGTCGGGAACCACCACCTCCAGCAGGCGCATCACATGGGCCGGAGAGAAGAAATGCAGGCCGATCACGTCGCGCGGGCGCGAGGTCGCGTCCGCGATCTGGTTCACGTCCAGATAGGAGGTGTTCGTGGCCAGGACCGCGCCCGGTTTCGCCACCCGGTCCAGCGCGGCAAAGACCTGACGCTTGACATCCATGGATTCGAAGACCGCCTCGATCAGCAGGTCGGCCTGGGCCAGCGCGGCGTGGTCGGTGGCGGTGCGGAAGGCCTCCGCCAGGATGGCGTCGCGGCGCGGCGCGGCCAGCTTGCCGCGGCTGACCGCGCCCGCCAGCAGGTCGGCCACGGTGGCCGCCGCCTTGTCGGCGCCCGCCTGGTCGCGCTCCAGCAGCGTCACGTCCAGCCCCGCCAGCAGGCAGGAGACCGCGATGCCCGCCCCCATCAGCCCGCCGCCGACGATGCCGACGCGGTCCAGCGCGCGCGGCGGCACGCCCGCGATCTGCGGCAGATGCGCGACGGCGCGTTCCGCGAAGAAGGCATGGATCAGCGCCGCGCGCTGCGGACTGTCCATCAGCGCCAGAAAGCCCGCGCGTTCCACGGCCATGCCTTCGTCGAAGGACAGGGCCAGCCCCTCGGTCGCGACATCGACGGCGGTTGTCTGGGCGATCTGGCCGGGCAGGCTGCGCGCCAGCCTGGCCTTCAGCGCGTCGGTCGCGGCGGGGTCCGCCTCGGGCGCGGGCAGGTCGCGGGTGCGGCGGGGGGGCTGGCCGGCCAGCGTCTCGGCCAGGGCGATGGCGGCGGCGGTCAGCTCGCCCTCGGCCAGCGCGTCGATCAGGCCCAGCTCGCGCGCCTCAGGGGCGGGGATCTGGCGGGCCGAGGTCATCGCCTCCAGCGCGGGCATCAGGCCGATCAGGCGCGGCAGGCGCTGCGTGCCGCCCGCGCCGGGCAGAAGGCCCAGGGTCACCTCGGGCAGGCCCATCCGGGCCGAAGGCGCCGCGATGCGCGCATGGCAGCCCATGGCCAGCTCCAGCCCGCCGCCCAGAGCGGTGCCGTGAATGGCGGCGACGACGGGCTTCTCCAGCGCCTCGATGGCGGCGATCACGTCGGGCAGGAAGGGCGCCTGCGGCGGACGCCCGAACTCGGTGATGTCGGCCCCCGCCACCCAGGTGCGGCCCGCGCAGACCAGGACGCCGGCCCGGGCCGCGTCATCGGCGGCGAAGGCGCGGGCGGCGTCGATCAGGCCCGCGCGCACCGCCTGACCGGTGGCGTTCACGGGGGGGTTGTCGATGGTGATCAGCCCGATGCGGCCTTGGCGCGCATAGGTCACGGGGGAAGTCATCGCGGAAACCTCTCAGTCATTGGGGCTGCCCGACCAGGCGGGGGTGCCGTCGGCGCCGACCATCCGGTGCAGGCGGGCGACGGTCTCGCGCAGGACGGGGCCGACATGGGCGTGGATGCGGTCGTCGGGCAGGACATCGTCCAGCGCACCGCAGGAAAAGGCGACCGGCCCGGCCAGCCGCGCCGACCGGAACGGCACCGACACCGCCGAGATCGAGCCGGAATAGCGCAGCCGCGGGTCCACGATCGCATAGCCGCGGGCGACCAGCTGGCTGCGCGCCTGCAGGCGCAGATCGGCCAGCGTGCCCCCGTCCAGCGGCGGTTCGGGATGATCGGCCATCAGCGAGGCGAATTCGTCCCGCGTCGAGGCGCCCAGCACCGCCAGCCCCGAGGACGAGCCGCCGATGGGCAGGCGGTGCCCGACCTCCAGCCAGATCGAGGCGGCGCGCTGCGGCCGCCAGGTGCGCATCAGCGCGACCTTGTCGCGGTCGCGCACCGCGAACAGGACCAGCGTGCCGGTCTGGTCGGCCAGGCCCTGCATCATGTCCTGCGCCGCGTCCAGAAAGGACAGCGACGCCGCCGCCACATGCCCCATCGCCAGAAGTGTCGGCCCGGGGCGATAGCGGTCGTTGCGCTGCGGCTGCGTCAGATAGCCCAGGCAGCCCAGGGTGAAGGTCAGCCGCGACACGGTCGATTTCGGCAGGCCGGTCCGTTCGGCGATCTGGGCATTGGTCAGGCCGTCATCCCCCGCCCGGAAGGCGCGCAGCACCGACAGGCCCCGCGCCAGCGTGGTGGCAAAGTTGCGGTCCTCCTCGTAATCCGGGCGGGGTTCGGGGCTCATCACATGGATCCCGGCAGCAGCAGCGAGATGATCGGGAACAGGATCAGCAGCACCAGGACCAGCACGTCCACGACCAGAAAGCGCGTGACGCCCGCAAAGATCGTGTCGATGCTGACATTCCTGGTCACGTTGCTGACCACGAAGACGTTCAGCCCGACGGGGGGCGTGATCAGCCCGATCTCCAGCAGCTTGACGACGATGACGCCGAACCAGATCAGGTTCATGTCATAGCCGTCCACCAGCGGAACCATGAAGGGCAGCGTCAGCACCATGATGCCGATCGGGTCGAGGAACATGCCCAGGACCAGATAGATCACGACGATCACCAGCATCAGCATGGCGAAGGACAGCTGCGCGTCCGACACCATGCCCACGACCGCGCCCGCCATCCCGGTCAGCGCGACGAAGCTGACGAAGATCTTGGCCGCACCCGCGATCAGGAAGATCGCGGCGGTCTGGGTCAGGCTCTCGCGGATGGCGCGCCACAGCACGCCCGGGGTCAGGCGGCGCTGCGCGAAGCCGATCAGCGTGGTCAGCACGACGCTGACGGCGGCGGCCTCGGTCGCGGTGAAGATGCCGCCATAGATGCCGCCGACGATCACGACGAACAGCATCAGCGCGGGCCAGGCGGCGATGGCCGCCTCGCGCCGGCTGGCGCCGCCGGCCTTGCCCGCGGGGGCGGCGGCCGGGTTGCGGCCCACCCACCAGGCGATGACGAGCAGCATCCCCGCCAGCGAGACCAGCCCCGGCAGCACGCCCGCGAGGAACAGCTGCGCGATCGAGGTCTCGGTGAAGATGCCGTAGAGGATGAAGAGGACCGAGGGCGGGATCAGCGAGCCGAGCGTGCCCCCCACCGCGACCGAGGCCGTGGCCAGTTTCGGGTCGTACCCCATGCGCAGCATCTCGGGCACGCAGATGCGGCCCATGGTCGAGGCGCAGGCGATGGACGAGCCCGAGATGGCAGAGAAGCCCCCGCAGCCCAGCACCGAGGCCATGGCCACCCCGCCCGGCAGCTGGCGCAGCCAGACCGCCGCCGCGTCATAGATGCGCGTGGTGATGCCCGCATGGAAGGCGATGTTGCCCAGGGCCACGAACAGCGGCACCATCGACAGGTCGTAGGAATGGACCAGGTCGAAGAAGTTCGAGAACACGACCGAGCTGGTCGGGTTCAACGCGCGTTCGGGCGCAAAGCCCCCCGCGCGGGTCGCATAGACCAGGAAGGTGCCGGTCGCCGCCACCCCGGCCAGCGCGAAGGCGATGGGCACGCGCGCCGCCAGAAGCACCAGAACGGCGGCCATGGCCACCAGGCCGATCGTCATCGGGTCCATCAGTTCACCTCATGTCCGTCGGCATCCAGGATCGCGTCGCCCCGGCGCAGCTGCGCCAGATCGCCCGCCAGCAGCGCGGCCAGCCGCACCCACATCAGCGCCAGCCCGGCAAGGAACAGCGCCACGCCCGGCCAGCGCGGGATGTTCAGGTCGCCATAGTAGAACTCGCCCGAGGCGAAGGCCTGCGCCGCCACGCGCCAGGCCGCATAGATCAGCGGCGTCAGCGCCAAAAGACCCGCGACATGGCCCAGCACGATCAGCCGCGACCGCATCCGCCGGGGCAGGCGGTCGCTGACGAAGGTGACGGCGACATGGCTGCGCGCCGCGGTCGCCGCCGCCATGGGCAGGATCACGGCCGCCACCATCAGCTCGCGCACCAGGATGATGGCGTCGGGCACGCTGGTGCCGAACAGCGCGCGCGCCACGACATTGGCGAAGATCACCAGCCCCAGGGCGATCAGCGCCAGGACCGACAGGTCCAGAAGCGTCCGTTCGATCACGCGCATGGGTCAGCCGCGCTCCCAGGGATAGCCCTGGGCTTCCAGCTCGGCGCTGTATTGCGCGATCAGGCCGCGATACTCCTCCAGCAGCGCGGCCCCGTCGAGGCCCGAGGCGTCGGCGCGCGCGATCCAGTCGTCCAGATAGGGCTGGGCGGCCTCGGTCAGCTTGGCGCGGTCCTCGTCCGAGAAGCGGACGATCTCCTTGCCGGCATCCTCGAGGATCTTGATCGATTCGGCATTGGCCTGCTCGATGATGCGCCCGAACTCGTCGGCCAGATCCTCGCCCGCGGTCATGATGACCTGCTGCTGCTCTGGGGTCAGCGAATCGTACATCGACTTGTTCATGACGATGCCCAGAGCACCGACCTGGCCCCAGTCGATGAAGGTGTAGCTGTCGAAGACCTCGTCGAACTTCAGCGCCGCGATCAGGTAGGAATAGGTCTGGGTGCAGTCGATCAGGCCGTTCTCCAGGCCCTGATAGGCCTCGTAGACGGTCATGTCGATCAGGGTCGCGCCCAGGTCGCGGAAGGTCTGGCCATAGGCGCCGACGCCGCGGACCTTCTTGCCTGCCAGCTGATCGACCGAGGTCACCGCCGGGCCCTTGCAGCCCATCTGCACCGCAGAGGTGGTGTAGGTGCCCACATAGACCAGGTTCTGCGCGGCCAGGTTGGCCTTGATCTGCTCGTTGTTGCGCATCAGCGCGTCGGTGGCCTTCATGCCGACCCAGGGGTCCGGGTTCTCCAGCGGCAGGTCGGCGATGCCGTAGGCCACCATGTCCTGCGGGAAGTAGACGCCGATGACACTGCCCAGGTCGGCCACCCCGTCGCGCAGCGACTGCACGGCGGCCTTCTCGGAGAACAGCGCGCCCCCCCAGGTGATGTCCAGCGACAGGTCGCCGCCCGACTGTTCGGCCACCTGGTCGGCGAACCATTGCGTCGCCTCGGCGCGCGCGCCGCGGTTCGGACCCGGCTCTCCGTAGATCAGCACGGTCTGGGCGGTGGCGGGGACGGCAAGCATCGCGGTCAGGCCAGCGGCCATCATCGCGTTCCGGGCGAACGATCTGGTCATGGTGAAACTCCTCCCTGTTCCACACAGCAGACTGTCATTCCACTGTGCGGAACGCAATGTCGAATTGACCGAAACGTGACCTCTGGGCTATCTGGCGGTTTTTCGCTCAATGCCGGATGGTGCGCCCTGATGATCGGAGCCTGCTCAATGCCCAACACTGTCCGTTCGGCCCTGCTGGCGCTTGCGCTTGGCTGGGCTTGGCCCGCCCTGGGCCAGACGCCCGACCTGCCCTTCACCGCTGCCGATATCGAGGCGGCGCAGTATGGCGGCGGCGCCCTGCCGGGCGGCCGGTCTGCGCTGACGGCCAAGGTGCAGCTGCTGCTTGACCGCTCGGGCACCTCTCCGGGCGTGATCGACGGGTTCAAGGGCGGCATGAGCCAGTCGGCCATCCTGGCCTTCGAACGCCGCACCGGCCTGCCCCAGGACGGGATCATGGACCCGCATGTCTGGAACCTGCTTCAATCCTTCGCGGTGCGCCCGGTCACGCAGTCCTACACCATCACCGCCGAGGACGCCGCCGGGCTGGCCGCGTCGATCCCGACCGACTATGCGGAAAAGGCGCTGATGCCCGCGATGGCGCATACCAGCATCGCCGAACGCCTCGGCGAGCGGTTCCACATGGACGAGAAGTTCATCCAGTTCCTGAACCCCGGCATCGACCTGATGCCGGGCGCCACGATCCAAGTGATGGCCCCGAACCCGCCCCTGCGCGGCCAGGTCACGCGAATTATCATCGACAAGGATAACCGTCGCGTCGCGGGCTACAATGCGCGGGGCGAGATGCTGGTCGACTATCCGGCCACCATCGGCTCCAGCGTCACCCCGTCGCCGCAGGGGTCGCACAACGTGCGGACGGTGGCGATCAATCCGAACTACACCTATAACCCGGACGTCAACTTCCGCCAGGAGGGCAACGACCGGCCGCTGGTGATCCCGCCCGGCCCGAACGGCCCTGTCGGCACGGTCTGGATCGGCCTGACCAAGCCCACCTACGGCATACACGGCACGCCGACGCCCTCGCAGCTGTTCCACAACCAGTCGATGGGCTGCGTGCGCCTGACCAACTGGGATGCCGAGGAGCTGGCCGGAATGGTCCGCATCGGCGGCACCGAGGTGCAGTTCCTGGACGCGGGCGTCAGCATCGCCGACGTGACAGGCACCGCCGCCCCCTCGACGCCCCCGGTTGCCGCCATCGCCCTGCCCGAGGACGGAACCGCCGCGGCAGCCACACCCGATCCGGCCCAGCCCCTGGCCCTGCCCGACCCGCTGGCGGCGCCCCAGGCTCAGGCAGCCCCGGTGCCCGAGGCCGCGCCCCCCGCGACCGATCCGGCGGCGCCCGCCCCCGACCCCCTCAGCCCCGATCCTCTCAGCAACGCGCTGACCGATGCGCTGCCGCAGGGCTTCGTGGTGCCGCCGCTGGACCCGGCGCAGCCATGATCCGGGCGGCGGCGCTGCTCATGGCCCTGGTCCTGACGCTTCCCGCCGCCGCGCAGGAGACCGCGCGCCCGCCCGAACGCCCTGCCGATCCCGCGGATACCGCGCCCGTCGAATCGGGCGCGGTCGAACCGCCCGCCGCCGACGCGACCACAGCCGCGGCGCCGCAGCCCTTCGGCCCGCCCGCGCCGCCCGTCTGGTTCACCCTGCGCGAGAGCGATGCGCGCTACGACGCCTGCCGCTTGGCGCTGACGGTGCTGGGCGCAGGCTTCCGCCCGGTGCCGGCCGTCACCGATTCCGGCAACCGCGATTGCGGCATCGCCCGGCCCCTGCAGGTCAGCCGGATCCTGCCCGGCATCCCCCTGAGTGCAGAGCCGGTCCTGCGCTGCGACACCGCGCTGTCGCTGGCGCTGTGGACGCGCGATTTCGTCATTCCTGCGGCCGCGACCCTGCCTGACGCGCCGCGCCTGACGGGTCTGGAAACCGGGCCGGGCTATTCCTGCCGCGAGCGGGTCGGGACCGGCGACGCCGATCCCAAGCCCTCGGAACACGGCTACGGCAATGCGATCGACGTGATGGGGTTCCGCCTGGACGACGGCGATCCGGTGCCCGTCCAGCCGCGTCAGGGCGACGGCGATCCGGCCGAGAGCTTTCAGAGGGCGGCGCAGGGGACGGCCTGCCTGATGTTCACGACGGTGCTGGGGCCGGGGTCGAACGCGGCGCATGACGACCACCTGCACCTGGACATCGCCGCGCGGAACAGCGGCTGGCGTCTGTGCGAGTGAGGCTCAGCGGCTCTGGCGTTCCATGTCCAGATAGGTCGGGTCGAACCGCGCCAGCGTCGCCAGCCCCTTCCAGTCGAGAATGACCACATCCGCGCCCGACCAGCGCAGCAGGCCCCGGTCGCGCAGGTCGCGCACCGCCCGGTTCACGTGGATCGGCGAATAGCCCAGGATGTCGGCCAGCTCGCGCTGCAGCAGCGGCAGGGAGAACTGATGGTCCGAGGCAGCCCCGACCGCGTTCAGCCGCACATAGACCTCGCAGAGCAGATGGGCCAGATGCGCGCTGGAGCGCAGCGACGCCGCCGCGACCAGCCATTGCCGATGCACCGCCGCGTCGATCAGCGTGGCCATCCACAGCAGCCGCGTCAGGTGGGGAAAGTTCTCGGTGATCTCGACCAGCTCGTCATGCTCGACGAACTCGACCTCGGCGGGACCCGCGGCCACCACCGAATGCTCCAGCCCGGCCAGCACGAAGCCGTGCAGATCGACGAAGTCGCCCGGCACGTGCAACGCGGTGATCACCCGTTCGTTCGGGCGACCGACCAGCTGATGCGAGCGTGCGGACATGCCGCGCAGCATCATGCAGCTGCGCTTGGCCAGCCGATGCGCGGGAACGATGACCTCTCCGGGGGCGAAGGCCACATGGGTGGTGCGCAGGCCGCGCAGCCGGTCCAGATCGCGTTCGGACAGGCTGTCGCGGCGCTGGAGGTAGCGGATGAAGTATTCGGTGATCGCCATTCCGCCCCTCCTTTCAAAGCAGCCGGACATTTGCAAATCGAGATTCTGGGCGCAATGGCCGCCCCTTCGGTTATAACAATGATTAAGCTCCAACGCAGTATGGTCCGACGCGGTTCACCGCCCGCATGCGAGGATCCTGCGCGACCGGTTGCGCCGCGTTGCGCTCAGGCCCGTGCGCGGAGCGGCACGCGCAGCGCCGCCTCCAGTGCCGCGAAGCTTTCGGGCACGCCGGGGCAGCGCCGCGTGACGAATTCGTCCAGCTGCGGGAACAGGCGCACCGCCTCGTCCAGCTTGGGGTCGGACCCCGGCGCATAGAGGCCCGCGCGGATCATCAGCTCGGATTCGGCATAGGCGCCCAGGGCGGCGCGCGCCCGCGCGATGGCCGCGTTCTCGACCGCGCTGGCCGCGTCGGGCAGCGACCGCGAGACCGACCGCACCACGTCCACCGCCGGGAACCGCCCGCGTTCCGCGATGCTGCGGTCCAGCACCACATGCCCGTCCAGCGTGCCGCGCAGGATGTCGGCCACCGGCTCCTCCATGTCCGATCCGGCGACCAGCACGCTGAAGATGCCGGTGATGTCGCCGGTGCCCTCGGGTCCGGGGCCCGCGCGTTCGGCCAGCGCCATGATCAAGTTCGACACCGAGGGCGGAAAGCCGCGATAGCTGGGCGGCTCTCCGGCGGCCAGGGCGATCTCGCGATGCGCCTCGGCGAAACGGGTGATCGAATCGGCCAGGAACAGGACGTGGCGGCCCTGGTCGCGGAAATGCTCGGCCACGGCCATCGCGGCCCAGGCACAGCGCCGCCGAATCAGCGGCGAGCGGTCCGAGGTCGCCGCCACGATCACCGCGCGGGCCATCCCCTCGGGGCCCATGGTCTTCTCCACGAACTCGCGCAGCTCGCGCCCGCGTTCGCCGATCATGGCGATGACCACGACATCGGCCTGCACGCCGCGGGCCATCTGCGACAGCAGCGTGGACTTGCCCACGCCGGACCCCGCAAAGAGGCCGATCCGCTGCCCCGCGACGATGGGCAGCAGCGTGTCGAAGACCGCCATGCCCGTGCCCAGACGCGCACCCAGACGCTTTCGGGTGACGGCGGGCGGCGCCTCGCTGCGAAAGCTGCGCTCGGTCAGGCCGTGCGACAGGGGGCGGCCGTCCAAGGGCTGGCCAAGGGGGTCGATGATGCGCCCGATCCAGTCGTCGCAGGGCGCGATTCGCGGGGCAAAGCACAGCTGCACCTCGGCGCCGACCGACAGCCCCTCGATCGGGCCCTCGGGCAGGACCTGGGCGGTGCGCGGCGACAGGCCCACGACCTCGCCGCCCAGATGCCCGGTGGCGAGGGCGATTCGCACCCGGTCGCCCACCGATGCGCGCCCGTTCAGCCCCTCGACCGCGATCAGCCCTGCGCGGATCGCCTGGACGCGCCCGAAATGCCGCGCCAGCCGCAGCTGCGACAGGCGGCGGGCGATCGATTCGAACTTGTCCATGCGGGGCATCCTTCGCGGCTGAGCATTTTTCGGTCCACGAAACGGTTTCTAAACCAATTGGGGTTAAGACCGGGTTTATCGGAATTGAGGAGAAGCCTCATGTTTGAGAAGATCGAGATGCTGCGGATGGCCCGCGCCATGGGCCAGCACAGCCAGGCCCGCCACATCGAGGTGGCGCGCAACATCGCCAATGCCGACACGCCCGGCTTCCGGGCGTCGGACCTGCAGCCCTTCGCCGACAGCTATCGCCGGGCCGAGGCGGCCGGCACGCTGCGCGTGTCGAACGCGCGGCACCTGGACAGCCCGCAATGGTCGCCCGGCACCGCCCGCGTGATCGAGACCGCGGGCCCGGTCTCGCCCAACGGCAACTCGGTCTCGCTGGAGGACCAGATGGTCCGCGCCGCCGAGGTCAAGCGCCATCACGACCTGTCTCTGACCATCTACCGTTCGGGACTGGACCTCATGCGGTCCAGCCTGGGACGCCGGTAAGGAACCCCACCCATGTCCGATCCGATCTCACCGCTGCGCCTCGCGGCGTCGGGGATGCGTGCGCAGACCGAACGGTTGCGCCACACCGCCGAGAACATCGCCAATGCCGACACGCCCGGCTATCGCCGCAAGCTGGTCACCTTCGAGGAGGCCGTCCGCTTCGGTCGCCCGACGGGCGAGGTCGAGGCCGGGCGCACCATCCTGGACCAGACCGCCCTGCCCCGCATCCACGACCCCGCGCATCCGATGGCCGATGCCGAGGGCTATTACGACGGCTCGAACGTCGATCTGGTGATCGAGCTGGCCGACAGCCGCGAGGCCGGCCGCAGCTACGAGGCCAACCTGCGCATGTTCGAACAGACCCGCCAGATGAGCGCGTCGCTTCTTGATCTCCTCCGTCGCTAGAAAGGCTGACCCATGATCTCCGGACTGAATGCCGCCAAGGCCTATTCCGCCGCCCGCACCGCGGTCGCGCCGCAACCCGGCTCCGACACGCTGGCCCGCGTGGGCCAGGCGGCCGAGGATTTCGCCGCCCAGATGGCCCAGGTCGATCAGGTCTCGGCCAGCACGATGATGGGGCAGACCAGCACCCAGCAGCTGGTCCAGACCATCGCCGAGGCCGAGCTGACCATGAACACCGTCGTGGCGATCCGCGACAAGGTGGTCGAGGCCTATCAGGAAATCCTGCGGATGCCGGTGTAACGGGAGGGTGTCGTGATGGGAGAGACGGTCCTCTTCGACATGCTGCGCCAGGCGCTGCTGATCTCGGTGCGCATCTCGGCCCCGCTTCTGGGGGTGGCGCTGATCGCGGGCGTGGTGATCGGCCTGTTCCAGGCGCTGACCTCGGTCCAGGAGATGACGCTGACCTTCGTGCCCAAGGTGGGGCTGATGCTGGTCGTGTTCTGGGTCTCGATGAGCTTCATGACCACGGCGCTCGCGGATTTCTACCTGGGCGAGATCATCCCCATGATCGCGGGCAGCTGAGATGGACAATGCAATCTATGCCAGCCTGTCGCGGCAATCCGGCCTGATGGCCGAGATGCGCGTCGTGGCCAACAACATCGCCAACGCGAACACCGCCGGTTACCGCCGCGAGGGGGTGATCTTTGCCGAACACCTCTCGGCGCTGGACCGCCAGGGCGACACGTTGTCGATGGCCCATGCCCGCGGCCGCCTGCTGGACCTGCAGCAGGGCTCGCTGACGCAGACGAACAACAGCATGGACCTGGCGATCGAGGGCGAAGGGTTCTTTCTGGTCGAGAGCCCCGAGGGGCTGCGCCTGACCCGCGCCGGAGCCTTCACCCCCTCGGCCGAGGGGGAGCTGATGAACGCCGACGGGCACCGCCTGCTGGACGAGGGGCAGGCCCCGATCATCCTGCCCGCGGGCGCCAGCTCGGTCGCCATCGGCGCCGATGGCACCCTGTCGGCGAACGGTCTGCCCTTCGGACGCATCGGTCTGTTCACCCCCCCAGAGGGCGTCGACCTGAGCCGCCAGAGCGGCACCGGTTTCGCCATCGAGGGCGCCCCCGAACTGGTCGAGGAAGGCCGCATCCGACAGGGCTTCCTCGAGGAATCCAACGTCGATCCCGTCTTCGAGATCACCCGCATGATCGAGGTCCAGCGCGCCTATGAGCTGGGCCAGACCTTCCTGGACCGCGAGGATCAGCGCATCCGCGGCGCCATCACCGCCATGACCCGCTAAGGAACCGCCATGAGAGCCCTGCAGATCGCCGCAACCGGCATGAGCGCCCAGCAGACCCGCGTCGAGGTCATCTCGAACAACCTCGCGAACATGTCCACCACGGGCTACAACGCCCGCCGCGCGGAGTTCGCCGACCTGCACTATCAGCAGGCCGCCCGCCCGGGCAGCGTCACCGCCGCCGACGGCACCGTGATCCCCGCCGGGGTCCAGCTGGGCCTGGGCGTGCGCCCCACCGCCGTCAGCGTCAACCTGCAGCAGGGCGCGCTGACCCAGACCGGCGGCGATCTGGACGTGGCCATCGAGGGCGACGGCTATCTGGAGGTCACCCTGCCCTCCGGCATCTCGGGCTATACCCGCGACGGCGGGCTGAAACGCTCGCCCGAGGGGCAGATCGTCACCTCGGACGGCTATCCGCTGGTCCCCGACATCACCATCCCCGAGGACGCGCGTGCCGTCACCATCAATGCCGGCGGAGAGGTCTGGGCCTCCTTCGCCGACCGGGTCCAGCCGGAGCTCCTGGGCCAGATCACGCTGGCCGGTTTCTCCAACGAGAAGGGCCTCGAGGCGATCGGCTCGAACCTGTTCGTCGAGACCGCGGCCTCGGGCGGCCCGCAGGTGGTCAATCCCGGCCAGGATGGGCTGGGCACCCTGCGCCAGGGCTATCTGGAGGAAAGCTCGGTCGATGCGGTGCGCGAGATCACCGAGCTGATCAAGGCGCAGCGCGGCTACGAGCTTAACGCCAAGGTCATCACCGCCGCCGACCAGATGCTCGGCGCGACGACGCAGGTGCGGTGATGCGGGCGCTGATCCTGGCGCTGGCGCTGATGCCGGGCGCGGCCCTGGCAGGGGGCCTGGGCGCCGCGCGCACCCTGCCGGTGGGCCATGTGATCGCCGCGGGCGACCTGACGGTCATCGACACCGACCGCCCCGGCCTGACCGACCCGTCCGCCGCGATCGGGATGCAGACCCGCATCACCATCTACGAAGGTCGGCCGCTGCACGCCACCATGCTTCAGGCCCCGCGCGTCGTGGGCCGCAACCAGATCGTACGCTTGCGCTTTCGGCGCGGCGCCCTGCAGATCGACACCGAGGGGCGCGCCATGTCGGACGGCGCCGCCGGAGAGCTGATCCGCGTCATGAACATGGCATCGCGCAGCACGGTCACCGCCCAGGTGATGCCGGACGGCACGCTGGCCATCACCCATTGAGAGGAAAGACGATGAAACCCGCCACCCTGCTGTGCCTGATGCTGGCCGCCGCCGGCTGCTCGCGCGCCGCCAATATCGGCCAGGCGCCGGAGCTGACCTCGCCCCGCGACACCGAGGAGTTCCAGGCGATGACCAACCCGCCGCTGAACCTGCCGCTGAACTCGGGCCGCCCCGAGGCCGCCGCATCGCTGTGGGCCGGTACCCAGTCCTCGCTGATCAGCGACCGGCGCGCGGCGATCCGCGGCGACATCCTGACCGTCGTGATCGCGATCGACGACGAGGCCACGATCAGCAACAGCAGCGGCCGCAACCGCACCAGCAGCGAGAACGTGTCGATCCCGCAGATGGTCGGCATCCCGCAGCGCCTTGGCGAGAAGCTGCCCGAGGGGGCCAGCTTCGACAACCTGGCCGATGCCTCGTCATCGTCCTCCTATCGCGGCAACGGCAACATCTCGCGGCGCGACCAGCTGACGCTCAGGGTGGCGGCGACGGTGGTGGACACGCTGCCCAACGGCACGCTGCAGATCCAGGGCACGCAGGAGGTCCGCGTCAACTTCGAGCTGCGCGAGCTGACCGTCAGCGGCTTCGTGCGCCCCGCCGACATCGATCGCAGCAACGAGATCGCCTATGACCGCATTGCCGGTGCGCGCATCAGCTATGGCGGGCGCGGCCAGATCACTGACGTGCAGCAGCCGCGCTATGGCCAGCAGATCGCCGATATCGTCCTGCCCTATTGAGGTGACATCGTGATACGCAAGATCATCCCCCTGTCCCTGCCCGTCCTGGCCCTGGTCGGCGGCGCCTTCGCCGGCGACATGCTGCGCGCACCGAAGGACGCGGAAGCCGCGGCCGCCGGCCACGAGACCGAGGCCGCCGACGCGCATGCCGAACCGGCCGAGGATCACGCGGCCGCCGCGCCTGCCGCCGACGACCATGGCGGGGGGCACGACGCCCCCGCCGCGGGTTCGCCGACCGAGGACGCCTTCTTCACCTTTCCGACCCAGTTCTTCGTGCCGCTGGTCCGGCAGGGCGACATGCGCGACGTGATGATCCTAACGCTGACGCTGAAGACCGACGGCGCCACCCTGCCCAAGCTGGCGCAGAAGGAGCACAGCCTGCGCGACGCGCTGCTGCGTCAGCTGATGATCCATGCCAATACCGGCGGCTTCGACGGCAACTTCACCGCCGATCGCAACCTGGCGACCCTGCGCGACGCCCTGGTCGAGGCGGCCCACGCGGCGACCGACCTGCCCGTCGCCGCGGTCCTGATCGAGGACATCGTCCGCCAGCCGGGCTAAGGCCGCTTGCCCTCCGCGCCGCGGCACGCCAGAACGACAGGGCCAGAAGCAGCCGCTTCGGGCCCTTGTCCGTTCAGTGCCCCGACCCGGAGACGCCATGCCGTCGCATCATATGGTGATCCTGCTTGCGACCTATCAGGGCGCCGCGCATCTGCAGCAGCAGCTGGAGAGCCTCGCGGCGCAGACCCATGCCGACTGGTCGCTGATCGCATCGGATGACGGATCGACCGACGACACCCCGGCCATCCTCGCGCGCTTCGCCGAGGCCCATCCCCACGGTCGGGTGCGCATCGTGCCGGGACCCCGCGCGGGGGCGACCGCGAATTTCCTCTCGCTGCTGGAGCAGGTCCCCGAGGGCGCCTTTGCCGCCTTCTGCGACCAGGACGACCTGTGGTTTCCGCCCAAGCTGCAGCGCGCGGTCGCGGCCTTGGCGGACCTGAAGGGGCCGGGCCACTATGCGGCGCGCACGATCATCACGGATGCGCATCTGACCCCACTGACGCCCTCGAGGCGCTTCCTGCGGCGGCTCTCGTTCCGAAATGCGTTGGTCCAGGCCTGCATGGCGGGCAACACCTCGGTCTTCGATCCGCAGGCGGTGCGGCTGCTGCAGCGCGCTGTGCCCCATGCGCGCCGGGCTGGCATCCTGTCGCATGACTGGTGGGCCTATCAGGTCACCGCCGGGCATGGCGCGACGCTGATCCATGACCCGGAACCGGCGCTTCTCTATCGTCAGCATGCCCGGTCCGAGGTCGGCCGCAACGACACGCTGCCCGCCCTGGCCGCCCGCCTGCGCCAGCTGATGGCCGGGAATTTCGGCGACTGGCTTCGGGCGAACCACGACAGCCTGGCACCGCTGGATCTGACGCCGGATGCGCGTCGCACGCTGGTCCATCTGCGCGACGCATTGAAGGCGCGCGCGCCGCGGGCCGTGATGGCGCTGCGACGCGGCGGGTTCTATCGGCAGACTCGGGCCGGGACGGCGGCGCTGTATCTCTCTGCCATGGCGGGCCGCCTGAAGGGCTGAGCGTCACTCCACGATCAGATCGGCATGCAGCGCCCCCGCCGAATGGATCGACTTCAGGATGTCGATCATGTCGCGGGGCCGCACCCCGAGCGCGTTGAGCCCGTCCACCAGGTCCGACAGGTTCGTCTCTCCGGCGACCTCGACGAAGCCGATCCCGGGCTCCTGCGTCACGTCGACCGCGGTGCGCGGCACGGTCACTGTCTCGCCCTCCGCGAAGGGGTTGGGCTGCGACACCAGCGGCGCCTCGGCCACGCGCAGGGTCAGGTTGCCCTGCGACACCGCCACGCGCGAGATGCGCACCCGCTCTCCGACGACGATCGTTCCGGACTTGTGATCGATGACGACCTTGGCGCGATCCTCAGGCTCGATCATCAGGTTCTCGATCCGGCCGACGACGCGCGCGGGGTTCACGTCCCCCAGGCCGCGGAAGTTGACGACCACCGTGCCGCTGTCCAAGGTCACCGCCAACTGGCGGTTGAAGTCGCGGTTGATGGCATCCTCGACCCGCGTAGCGGTGGTGAAGTCGGCGTTGCGCAGCGCGATCCGGATGTCGTCGATGCCGGCAAAGTCGAACTCGACCTCGCGCTCGACCCGGGCACCCACGGGAATGCTGCCGGTGGTGGGAACGCCCTCGACCACGCGGGCCGCGTCGCCCTCGGCGGAGACGCCTCCGGCGATGATCGACCCCTGCGCCACCGCATAGATGTTGCCGTCCGCCGCCTTCAGCGGCGTCATGACCAGCGTGCCGCCCAGAAGGCTCTTGGCATCGCCGATGGCCGACACGTTGACGTCGATCCGGCTGCCCGACCGCGCAAAGGGCGGCAGCGTCGCCGTCACGATCACCGCCGCCACGTTCTTCGAGCGCAGCGCGTCGTCGGTGACGTTCACGCCCAGCCGCTCCAGCAGCCCGGCCAGCATCTCCTCGGTGAAGGGGGCGTTGCGCATGCCGTCGCCCGATCCGTCCAGGCCCACGACCAGGCCATAGCCGACCAGGTCGTTGCCCCGCACCCCGTCGAAATCGGCCAGATCCTTGATCCGCACCGGGACCGCCAGGGCGGCCATGCTGAAGGCCAACCACAGCACGATGGCCTGAAGAACCGTTTTCACCGCAGGAAATCCACCAGCTTGAGTTTCGACAACCGGGCCGTCACCGCATAAAGCGATTCTAGTTGGGACTGCACTTCGTTCAGCGCCGCGGCGGTCTCGAACGGGTCCGCACTGCGGATGTCGCCGCGCGCCCGTTCCAGCGTGTTCAGGCTGGCGCCGTTGGTCACCTGCGCGCGCTGCACGGTCTGCTGATCCAGGCCGACGCGGCCCATCTCGTTCAGGACGGTGCCGTCGGCGGTGATCATCGTCCGCCCCGCGATCGACAGCAGCGCGGCCTTTTCGGAATGGCTGCCCGCCAAGGCCCCTCGGTCGATGATCGCGGCCGTCGCCAGACCCTTGAGCAGATCGCGCACCGCGGGACTTGCGGCGGTCGTCTCCATCTCCACCGCGACCCCCTCGCCAACCATGATGCGCTGCGGCGGCCCGAAAGTGCCGTGATAGGCGACGTCCAGAAAGCCTCCGCCCCCCGATGGCGCGTCGAACCATCCGGCGATGGCCTGCGCCACGTCATCCGCGGTGGTCATGCCGGCGGTCAGCGCCTGCAGACTATCCAGGATGTCCCCGGGCTCGGAGATCGGTCGGATGTCGCTGGCGTCGCCGGACAGGATGTGGCGGTTGCTGTTCGTGCCGTTGAACTTCTGGATGACGCTCGTGAAGGCGCTCACGGCCTCTTTGGTGCGGGTGTTCAGCAGGGCCTCGTCAGCGAAGGGGCTGATGCCCAGGGCCATGCCCAGGTCGGCGGTGGTGCTGCGCACGCCCTCGAACATGTCCTGGACCGCCTGCAGCCGGATCGCGGCATCGGCGCCGTTCTGCTGCATCTGGCCGGTCAGGCGGATGCGGCTCTCGATCTCGCTCAGCGCGCGGGTGTTGCCGTTCACGCGCTTACCGATATCGGCGACCTGCCCCGAGGAGACCTCTTGGGTCAGCGTCGCCATCGTCGTCTTGATCCGGTTCGAGGCGACCTGCAGCGCATAGGCGCGCGCCTGGTCACCGATACTGTTCAGGGTCACGGCTACATCCTCAGGATCTGGTTGATCATGTCGTCCACGGCGACCAGCACGCGGGCGTTGGCGGCATAGGACTGTTCGTATTGCAGCAGGCGCTGCATCTCGGCATCGCTGTCCACGCCATCGGCCATCATGCTGCCCGAGATCGTCGACTGACGGCTGCTGCGGATTGACAGATCGGCCTCGGCCTCCACGCGGCGGGCGGAGACGCGCGATTCGACGATGCCGAAGCGCTGTGCCAGCGTCGCGTTGCCCTCGAAGCCGGTTCCGGCCCCTGCGGGACGCGATGCATCCATCGCCCCGACCAGCGCCGACAGCACGGCACCCTGCCCCACAGGGCCATCCGTCAGGGCCTGCAGGCCCGCGCGAAGACGCCACAGCTGCCCGCCCTGCCGGGGATCGACCGCCGCGTTGAGGGCGAGACGCCCGGCCAGGCCGGTGCGCGCGGCCGGATCGGCGCGGGCGCCGGCATCGGTGAACAGGCCGGGATCCGTCGCGCCCAATGTCGGATCGACAGCCGGGTCGGCCAGCCGCTGTTGCAGATCGAAGGCCATGTCGTCCAGTTCGGACTGCAGGCGCGGCGCCATCTCGTCGCGAATCGCGAAGTTCGCTGCCAGCGATCCTCCGCCGAAAAGCCGCATCTGGCCCGCGCTCAGCGCAGTGCCGTTCAGCGTCAGAAGCTCAAGCGGCGCGCCGACGACCTGATCGGCGGTCACCTGGTCGCCGCCCTGAAAGCCCAGCCTGGCCGGAACGCTGCCATCCAGTAGCACCGCGCCTTCGGCGGTGAACAACGCGACCTTTCCGGCCTCGCGCGCGACCTCCTGGATCGGCACGATGGCCGAGATCCGGTCGATCATCTGCTGACGCTCGTCCATCAGCGGGGTGGCGTCCTTGCCGTCCGCGTCCAGAACCGCGATGCGCACGTTGAGGAAGGCGACCCGCTCCAAGGCGGCGTTCACCGTGGCCACGTCGGACCGGATGCCCTGCTGCGCGGCGCCGCGCATGGCCTGCACCTCGGCTGAGGCCGTGTTCAGCCGATCGGCCAGCGTGCCGGCCGTGCTGACGACCTGGGACAGGCGGATCTCGTCGTCGGGGCGGGTGGAGGCCGCACTCAGCGCGGCCTGGAAATCGGTCAGCGCCGTGGTCAGCGCATGCGGCTCTCCGGGCAGGCCCACGACCTTCTCGGCCCGCTTGTGGAACGCGGCCTGGGTCGACATGTCACCCACCGCCGAGGCCGCAAGCCGCTGTTCGGACAGCAGGCTGGCGTTCACGATGCGGGTGATGCCGTCGATGCGCACGCCCCCGCCCTGCAACTGGGCGGTGACGGCCATCTCGCGGCGCGCATAGCCCGGTGTCATGACGTTGGCCAGGTTCGACGCCACCGTCTCGGTTCCGCGCGCGGTGGCGGTCAGCCCCGACATCGCGTTCGATATCGCCTTGGCAATGCTCATGTCCGGCCTCCTTCACCCGACCCCCTGCGGGGCGGGTCAGCGCTTGATGTTAGTGGTTTCCTGGAGCATCTCGTCGACCGTCTGGATGATCTTGGCATTCGACGAATAGGCGCGCTGCGTGGTGATCAGATAGGTCAGCTCCTGCGCGATGTCCGTGGTCGAGGCCTCGCGCGAGTATCCCGCGATCTCTCCGGTCGGGCCCGAACCCGCATCCCACAGGAAGAAGCTGCCGGATTCGCGTGACGGCTTGTAGGCCTGCCCCTCGACCGCCTCGAGGCCGTTGGGGTTCGACACGTCCACTACTGGGATCTGATAGAGCGTCTTGACGAAGCCCGTGTCATAGGTCGCGTTCACGCGGCCCGCCTCGTCGATCTCAACCGACACCAGCTGCCCGGCAGGCGAGCCGTTGCGGATGATATTGGACGGGGAGAAGGGCGCGGCCAGCTGCTTCAATCCGGTCGTGCCGCCTTGCACGCCGACGAACAGCTCGATCTCGCTCTCGCCGTTGTTAACGTCCAACATGATGGTGCCCGAAGCCGCGTCATAGGTGCCCGCGCCGGTCAGCGGCGTCACCGAGGCGATGCTGCCGCCCTGAGCCTGACTCGCGTCGAACTCGACCCGGAAGCTGGCGATGGAGGCGCCGCCCGAGGCGGTGTCGGTGATGTTCACGACCCAGGTGTTGGACAGGCCCGGCGTGGCGGGGTCCACCTGCGGGGTGAAGGTCATCTCCAGCCGCTCGGAGGTGCCGAGGTTGCCGAAATACTCGACCCCGACGGGGATGGGCGTGCCGCCTGCGGTGGACAGCGTCTCGGTCGCGGGCAGGTTGGCGCCGATCTCGACCCGGGTGGTCGGATCGCCGACCGGACGGTTCGATTCGATGACGATCGGACGCAGTGCGGTGGGCGTGTCGCGCGCCACCAGCGGCAGGCCTCCGTCCGAAGCGGTCGGCCAGCCCATCAGGACAAGCCCGCTTTGCGTGCGCAGGATGCCGTTGGCGTCGGGGCGGAACGATCCGGTCCGCGTCATCAGCATCTGCGGCGCCTCACCGCTGTTCACGTCGGCCAGCGTGGTCACCGGCAGCATGCCCCGACCGGTCATGGCCAGGTCCAGCGGGTGCGAGGTGGTGACGATGGCGCCGTCCTGCATCACGACCCGCTGCGTCGAGGTGCGCACGCCCCCCGCGGTGTAGAGGCCGCTCCCCTGCCCGACGATCATCGAGGCGAATTCCGTCTCCACCCGCTTGTAGCCGAAGGTCGAGGCATTCGCGATATTGTCCGAGATCGTGCCGAGCCGGGACGAATTCGCAGCCAGCCCGGAGACGCCGGCATTCATCGCAGAGGAAATGGACATGGACAGACACCCTTCTGATTTCGGTCTTGTCCGTCACCCTGCCCATGAACGCTTAAGATAAGGCTAACCGGGACGCCTATCTCAGTAAAATCAGCTCAATCCGGTTGTTCAGCGGGTCCATCGGATTGGCCTGGCGGTTCTTGCGGTCGGCATGGCCGCTGACCCGCTGCACGCGGCGGTCGTCGAAACCCTGCTGTTCCAGCAGGTTGCGCAGCATGTGCGCCCGCGCGTCCGACAGCGGCCAGACAGGCGATTCGACCAGCGTCTCGGGATAGGCGCGCACATGGCCCGCGATCGCCACGTCATTGCGCACATGACCCACCACCCGCGCGATGATTCCCGCAAGCTCGGTCAGGGCGGGCATGGGCTGGGCGGTGTCCTCGACGAACAGCGGCGCGTCGGTCAGGTCGCCCAGCTCGATCACCAGGCCCTCGTCGGTCATGCGGGTCACGACATGCTGCAGCAGGTTGGTCAGCTGCGCCGATTCGGCGCCCGTGCCGGTCAGGCTGTCCTGGACCGCGCGGGCGACCTCCTCGAAATCGCCGGCGCTGTCGCTGTCGGGCAACGGCGCCTCGACCGCGTGGCGCACGCCCTCCTCGGCGCCGTCGCCGCCACCGCTGAAGGTCGAGGACGGGGTCTGGATCACCGTCGGCGCGAAATAGTCGGCCAAACCGGTCTTCTGCTCCTCGGTGGTGGCGTTCAGCAGCCACATCAGCAGAAAGAACGCCATCATCGCAGTCACGAAATCCGCATAGGCGACCTTCCAGGCGCCGCCATGATGGGCGCCGTCACCGCCACCCTCGACGCGCTTGATGATGATGGACGGCCCGTTCAGCCCCTTGCCCGCAGCCATGATGTCACCCTTTGTTCCGCTCGGATTCCGTTGTCGCCGGGCAAAGGGTTACAAGCAAGTTAACGGATCAAATGCGTCCTATTCATACTGGCGGCGGTCCTCGATGACCTTGCCATCGTTGGGCAGGCTGCCCGGCGCGACCAGTTCCACCCGCCCGCGCAGCTTCAGCGTGTCCATGACCGAAGCCGCGTAATCGCCCTCGCCCGACGCGGTCTCCAGCTGGACGGTCATCACGTCCATCTCTCCGTCGCGATCGGCAATGACGCGGGCGCGGGCCACGTCGGAATGGCGCGCGACCAGCGCCGCGACCTGCTCGGGGCGCACGAACATGCCCTTGATCTTGGTGGTCTGATCGGCGCGACCCATCCACCCCTTGATGCGCATGTTGGTGCGACCGCAAGGGCTGGTGCCCATCATCACAGCGGACAGATCCCCCGTGGCAAAGCGGACCAGCGGATAGTCGGGGTTCAGCGTGGTCACCAGAACCTCGCCGACCTCGCCCTCGGGGACCGGATCGCCGGTGCCGGGACGCACGATCTCGACGATGACGCCCTCGTCCACGATCATTCCCTCCATCGCCTCGCTCTCATAGGCGATGTTGCCCAGATCGGCGGTGGCATAGCATTGCCGCGTAACGATCCCCCGGTCGGCATACATCTGGCGCAGCGACGGGAACAGCGCGCCGCCGCCCACCACGGCCTTGGTGAAGGACAGCACCTCGCCCATCTCGTCGGCACGATCCAGGATCACCTTGAGGAAATCGGGCGTTCCGGCATAGCAGGTCGTGCCGATGTCGACGGCCGCGCGCACCTGCAGCTCGGTCTGCCCGGTGCCTGCGGGCAGCACGGCCGCATCGACGGCCCGCGCGCCCGATTCGAACATCATCCCGGCCGGCGTCAGGTGATAGCCGAAGCAGTTCTGGACGATGTCGCCCTGCCCGACGCCCGCGGCATGCAGGAAGCGGCCAAGCCGCCACCAGTCGCCCTCGCGGCGGCCCGGCTCATAGATGGGGCCTGGGCTCTGGAAGATGTGGTCGAACTGCGCGGCGGGGCGGGTGGTGTAGCCGCCGAAAGGGGGCTGCTTGCGCTGCGCCTCGGACAGCTCGGCCTTGCGGATCACCGGCAGGCGCGCCAGCGCGGCGCGGTCGGTCACCGCTTCCGGTTCCACGTCGCGCAGAAGGCGCGCCATCGCGGGGGCCAGCTTGGCGCGGCTCAGCGCCAGCGGCAGGGCCTGGGCCAGCGCCTCGGCGCGCTGACCCTCGTCGCGCGTTTCCAGATCGTCGTAATATCCCATGATGACCCCCTCAGGCCAGCCAGCGCTTGCGCCGGCGATAGCTGCGCACCTCGCGGAAGGACTTGCGCCCCTCGTCCGACATGCCCAGGTAGAATTCCTTGACGTCCGGGTTCTCGCGCAGCTGCGCGGCCGGACCCTCCATCACGACGCGCCCGTTCTCCAGGATGTAGCCTTGATGGGCATAGCGCAGCGCGACGTTGGTGTTCTGCTCGGCCAGAAGGAAGGTGACGCCCTCGCCCTCGTTCACGGCCTTGACGATCTGGAAGATCTGCTCAACCAGCTGCGGGGCCAGGCCCATCGACGGCTCGTCCAGGAGGATCATCTGCGGACGCGACATCAGCGCGCGCCCCATCGCGGTCATCTGCTGCTCGCCGCCCGAGGTGTATCCGGCCTGGCTTTTCCGCCGCTCGCGCAGGCGCGGGAAGTAGTCATAGACCATCTCCAGGTCGCGCTTGATGGCGGCCGACCCGTCGCGGCGGGTATAGGCGCCGGTCAGCAGGTTCTCCTCGACCGTCAGGTGCTCGAAGCAGTGACGACCTTCCATCACCTGGATGACGCCGCGCCGCACCAGGGCGGCCGGGTCCAGCGCGGTGATGTCGTCTCCCTGATAGGTGATCGACCCCTTGGTCACCTCTCCGCGTTCACTGGCCAGCAGGTTCGAGATCGCCTTCAGCGTCGTGGTCTTGCCCGCCCCGTTGCCGCCCAGCAGCGCGGTGATGCCGCCCTTGGGCACCGTCAGGCTGACGCCCTTCAGGACCAGGATGACGTGGTTGTAGATCACCTCGATGTTGTTGACGTCCAGCAGCGTCTCTTGGGTGCGGGTATCGAACATGGGCTGTCCCCTTGGATGCGGGACCGGCGGCGGGGTGACCGCCGCCGGTCGTGGATCAGTTGCAGCGCGCGGTCAGGCCCGCCTCGGCGGCATAGGCGGCGCTGTCCTCCTTGATCAGCGGGTCCAGGATCTCGGCATCCGGCTCGATGAAGTCGGTGATCAGCGACCAGCTGCCCTCGGCGGCGTTCCACTGCTGCACGCGGGCCAGGCCGTCGCCGCCGTGGTTGTCGCAGGACAGCGCGATGGGCGCGCCGAAGTCGGGCAGGCCCAGCTCGGCCATGCGCTCGGCGGTGATGTCCAGCGCCTCGAAGCCGTCGCGCATCTGCGCGGGCGTGATCTCGGAGGTGCCGGCCAGCTCCTGCGCCTTGGCGATGGCCTCGGCGATCACCAGCGCCGCATAGGCGCCGCGCGAATAGAGCACGCTGCCCGCCTGATCGCCCGCACCCGCGGCCTTGCCCGCGTCATAGACATATTGCTGCAGGTCCTCGTAGAGCGGATAGTCGCGGCCCACCCCGTGGAAGGTCAGCGCCTTGTAGCCGTCGGCCCCGGCACCCGCCGCGCGCACGTCGTTCTCGGAGCCCGACCACCAGATGCCGATGAACTTGTCCATCGGAAAGCGGATGTTCACGGCCTCCTGGATGGCGACCTGGTTCATCACGCCCCAAGCATACATGATCACGTAATCGGGCCGGTCGCGGCGGATCTGTAGCCATTGCGACTTCTGCTCCTGGCCGGGCGCATCGACCGGCAGCAGGCTCAGTTCGAACCCGTGCTTTTCGGACAGTTCCTCCAGCGTACGGATCGGCTCCTTGCCGTAGGCGGAGTTGTGATAGACCAGCGCGATCTTCTTGCCGGCGAGATCGCCCCCCTCCTGATCCAGAATGTGCTTGACCGCGACCGAGGCGCCATCCCAGTAGTTCGCGGGCGCGTTGAACACCCATTCGAAAACCGTGCCGTCCTTGGCCGAGGTGCGGCCGTAGCCCGGCGTATAGAGCGGGATGCCGTCCTGGGTGATCCGCGGGATCAGCTGATAGGTGATGCCGGTCGAGAGCGGGTTCAGCACCAGCGGGTTCTGGCTGCGCAGCGACTCATAGCACTCGACCCCCTTCTCGGTGTTGTAGGCGGTCTCGCATTCCGGGACCTGGACGATCTGGCCGCCGATGCCGCCGTCACGCTCGTTCAGCAGCGTGAAATAGTCGGCGAAGCCGTCGGCATAGGGGATGCCGTTCGCGGCATAAGGGCCGGTCCGATAGGACATGTTCGGCACGATCAGGTCGGCCAGGGCGGGGCTTGCGACCATCAGCGTGGTGGCCAGGGCGGTCAGGGTCAGTCTCATTGCGGGTCTCCTCCCAGAGATGCGATGCCGGTTGCCCGGTCTTGACGTTAATGCGGGAACGGCCACAGGCGCAGCTTGTCCTTGGCCAGGCGCCACAGGCGCGCCAGGCCGTGCGGCTCGACGATGAGGAAGGTCACGATCAGCGCGCCGACGATCATCAGCTCGATATGGGCGGCCAGATCGGTGGGCCAGCCCATGTTGCCGACCAGGAAATTCTTGAGCAGGACGGGCAGCAGCACCAGGAAGGCCGCGCCGGCGAAGCTGCCGAAGATGCTGCCCAGGCCGCCGATGATGATCATGAACAGGACGAGGAAGCTCTTGTTGATGCCGAAGGCCTCGCCGACCTCGGCCGCGCCCAGATAGACCGCGAAGAGCAGCGCGCCCGCGATGCCGACGAAGAAGCTGCTGACCGCGAAGGCCGACAGTTTCGCGCGCAACGGGTTCACGCCGATGATCTCGGCCGCGATGTCCATGTCGCGGATCGCCATCCACTTGCGCCCGATGCTGCCCCGCGTGAGGTTGCGCGCAAGCCAGGCCAGCGCGAAAGCGAAGACGAGGCAGATCAGGTATTTCGCCGGCGCGCTGGCGGCGGGGCCGGTCACGGCCTGGTCGAACACGGTGCGCGTCGGCGCGGTGATCTGACCCGAGGCCGAGTAGTTGTAGAACCACGGCACCTTGTTGAACAGCCAGACCAGGAAGAACTGCGCGGCCAGCGTGGCGACCGCCAGGTAGAAGCCCTTGATCCGCAGGCTGGGCAGGCCGAAGAGGACGCCAACCCCGGCGGTGATGCCGCCGGCCAGCAGGATGTGGACGACGATGCTGACATCGGGGAATGCCGTCATCAGCTTGTAGACCGCATAGGCCCCCACCGCCATGAAGCCGCCGGTCCCCAGGCTGACCTGACCCGCATAGCCGGTCAGGATGTTCAGCCCCAGGGCCGCGATCGCGTAGATCAGGAAGGGCACCAGCACCGCGTTGGCCCAGTAGTCGTTGATGACGAAGGGAATGATCCCGAAGGCCAGCGCCAGGATCGCGTAATAGCCCCAGCGGTCCAGCCGGATCGGGAAGGTCTGGCTGTCATCCCGGTAGCTGGTCTTGAAGTCGCCTGCCTCGCAATAGATCATGCGGTCGTTCCCTGTGCTGCGGTCGTCGCGGGGGCCAGCCCCCGCACCCCCGGGATATTTTTCTGAAGAAGAAGGGGCATGCTCACACCCGCTCGATGATGCGTTCGCCGAACAGGCCCTGGGGTCGGAACACCAGGAAGAGGAGCGCGAGGACGTAGGCGAACCAGTTCTCGGTCGCGCCGCCGACCATCGGGCCGATGGCGAATTCGAACAGCTTCTCGCCCACGCCGATGATCAGACCGCCCACGATGGCGCCGGGGATCGAGGTGAAGCCGCCCAGCATCAGCACCGGCAGCGCTTTGAGTGCGATCAGCGACAGGCTGAACTGCACCCCCGACTTCGTGCCCCACATGATGCCCGCGACCAGCGCCACGAACCCTGCGATCGACCAGACCATCACCCAGATGAAGCGCAGGCTGATGCCCACCGACATGGCCGCCTGATGGTCGTCGGCCACGGCGCGCATGGCGCGGCCCTGCTTGGTGTATTGCGCGAAGGCCACCAGGCAGGCGACCAGGATGGCCGCGATCACGGTCGCCCAGATGTCCAGCCGGTCGATGAAGAAACCGTAGCCGAACCATTCCGCGGTCAGCGCCTCGACCCCGTCCGAGATGCCCTGCGGCAGGCCCACGTCCAGCGCCTTGATGTCGGCGCCCCACATCACGTCGCCCAGGCCCTCCAGGAAGTAGGCGAGCCCGATGGTCGCCATGAAGAGGATGATCGGCTCCTGGCCCACCAGATGCTGCAGGACCAGCTTCTCGATCAAGAAGGCCAGCAGAACCATGACCAGCGCGGTCAGGGCCACGGCCAGGACCGCGGGCACCGTCCAGCCGAAATGGTGCAGCTGCGTGCCCAGGGCCGCGTTGATCAGATGCGCGAAGGGCACCTGGCCGTTCTGGATGCCGACCAGCGTCAGCGCCGCGAACAGCGCCAGCACCCCCTGGGCATAGTTGAAGACGCCCGACGCCTTGAAGATCAGCACGAAGCCCAGCGCCACCAGCGCGTACATGACCCCGGTCATCAGGCCGTTCAGCACGACCTCGGCGGCGAAGATCAGCTGGTCCATGGGTCGCGTCCTTTCACTGCTGCACGGATCGGATCAGTCATGGGCCACCCCCAGATAGGCGTCGATCACCGCCTGATTGCTGCGCACCTCGGCCGGCGTGCCGTCGCCGATCTTCTTGCCGTAATCCATCACCACCACCCGGTCGGACAGGTCCATGACCACGCCCATGTCGTGCTCGATCAGGCAGATCGTGGTGCCGAACTCGTCGTTCACCGACAGGATGAAGCGGGACATGTCCTCCTTCTCCTCGACGTTCATGCCGGCCATCGGCTCGTCCAGGAGCAGCAGGTTCGGTTCGGCCGCCAGCGCGCGGGCCAGCTCGACCCGCTTCTTCAGGCCGTAGGGCAGACGGCCCACCGGCGTCTTGCGGATGTTCTGGATCTCCAGGAAGTCGATGATGCGTTCGACCGCGGCGCGGTTCTCGATCTCCTCGCGCTCTGCCGCGCCCCACCACAGGGCCTGGGACAGGAACCCCGCCTTCATCTTGTTCAGGCGCCCGGTCATGATGTTGTCCAGGACCGACATGCCGTCGAACAGCGCGATGTTCTGGAAGGTGCGCGCGATCCCCAGGCGCGCGACCTGATAGGGCTTCATCGCCGGACGCGGCCGGCCCTTGAAGATGACCTGCCCCTCCTGCGGGTTGTAGAACCCCGAGATGATGTTCAGCATCGACGACTTGCCCGCGCCGTTCGGGCCGATGATCGCGCGGATCTCGCCCTGGCGGATGTCGAAGCTGATGTCCTTGATGGCCGTCACGCCGCCGAACCGCAGGGTGATGTTCTTCAGCTCCATCACCACGGGTCCGATCTGGCGGCCGTCGGCGGTCACGTATCCGTCCTGGCTCATCGCGTTCATTGGGCTGCTACCTTCTGACGGGCCGCGTCGCCGAAGACGCGGGCATCCTCGATGCGCAGGGTCGCGCTGATCGCGCCCTTGCGGCCGTCCTCATAGGTGACCTCGGTGCGGGTATGGACGCTGGACGAGCCGTCATAGAGCGCGGTGACCAGGTCGTGGAACTTCTCGGTGATGACGGCGCGGCGGACCTTGCGGGTGCGGGTCATCTCTCCGTCGTCGGGGTCCAGCTCCTTGTGCAGCACCAGGAAGCGGTGGACCTGACAGCCCGACAGCATCGGGTCCTGCGCGACGGAGGCGTTCACCGCCTCGACATGGCCGCGGATGGTCTCATAGACCTGCGGGTGGCCGGCCAGTTCCTGATAGCTGCCATAGGCGATGTTGTTGCGTTCCGCCCAGTTGCCGACCGCGGTCAGGTCGATGTTGATCATCGCGGTGCAGAAGTCGCGGCCGTTGCCGATGACCACGGCCTCCAGGATGTTGGGATAGAACTTCAGCTTGTTCTCGACATATTTGGGGGCGAACATCGACCCGTCGGCCATGCGGCCCACGTCCTTGGCGCGGTCGATGATGCGCAGATGGCCGGTCGCCTCCTCGAAGAAGCCCGCATCGCCCGTGGCGACCCAGCCCTCCGGGTCCTTGGTCGATGCCGTGCTGTCGGCGTTCTTGTAATATTCGACGAAGGTGCCGGGGCTGCGGTAATAGACCTCGCCGTTCTCGCCGATGCGCACCTCGACGCCGGGGCTGGGCACGCCCACCGTGTCCGAGCGCACCTGCCCGTCGGGCTGCTGGGTGATGAAGACACTTGCCTCGGTCTGACCGTAAAGCTGCTTCAGGTTGATGCCCAGGCTGCGGTAGAAATCGAAGATCTCGGGGCCGATCGCCTCTCCGGCGGTATAGCCCACACGCACGCGGCTGAGGCCCAGCGTGTTCTTCAGCGGGCCGAAGACGAAGATCTTGCCCAGCGCATAGGCGATCCGGTCGCCGAAGGACACGGTCTTTCCGTCCAGGAGCGCCGGGCCCGCGCGATGCGCCACCGCCATGCCGCGCTTGAACAGCCAGCGCTTCAGGCGGCCCGCATCCTCCATGCGGATCATCACCAAGGTCAGCTGCCCCTCGAAGACGCGGGGCGGCGCGAAGAAATAGGTCGGTCCGATCTCGCGCATGTCGGTCATCATCGTATGCGCGCCCTCGGGGCAGTTCACGGTGAAGCCCGACCACATCGCCTGGCCCATCGAGAAGATGAAATCACCCACCCAGGCCATCGGCAGATAGGCGACGATCTCCTCGACCTCGGTCAGCTTGTCGAAGTCGGCGGTGTTGCGGGCGGTCTCGATGATGTTGCGGTTGGACAGGACCACGCCCTTGGGCTTGCCCGTGGTGCCGCTGGTATAGAGCATCACGCAGGTGCTGTCGTAATCGAGGCCCGCGATGATCGCGTCCAGCCGCGCGCCCAGGGCACCCGCCTGTGCGCGGCCCTGGGCCTGCACGTCGGCCAGCGACGCCATGGTGGCGTGGTCGTATTTCCTCAGGCCCCGCGCGTCGGTATAGATGATGCGCGCCGACGCGCCGGTAGTCTGCTCGACCTCCAGGACCTTGTCGACCTGTTCCTGATCGCCGCACAGCACGAAGCGCGCGCCGCAATGGTCCAGCACATAGGCCATCTCGGCCGCGACCGCGTCCTGATAGAGCGGCACCGGCACCGCGCCGCACATCTGCGCGGCGATCATGCCCCAGTAGTGATGCGGCCGGTTGCGCCCGATGATCGCCATGTGATCGCCCGGCTTCAGCCCCTGCGCCATCAGGCCCAGGGCCAGGGCGCGGATCTCCTCGGCGGCCTGGGACCAGGTCCAGCTCTGCCAGATCCCGTATTCCTTCTCGCGATAGGCGGGGCGGTCACCGAAGCGGGCGACGTTGCGCGCCAGCAGCGCGGGCACGGATTGCGGATCGCCCGGGGGCGTTGTCTGAACGGTCATCTGTCCTCCCTCAAGGCGCGGCTGCGCCCGGCCGCGCGGCACCTCCCCGTGCTGTCGCGACCCGGGCAGCTTTGACGCCAAACCTTGCGCCAGTTTTGCCCGATTCCTACGAAATGTTACACCGCTTCCGCCGCCGCCCGCAGGGTGCTAACGCTCGACGCGGAGGAGAGCCCATGACCCAGACCGCCCGGCCCACACCGGATGCGATCCGCGACGACCTGACCCTGTCGGGCCTGAACCTGATCGGTCAGGCCCTGTCGATCTTCGATGCCGACCTGCGGCTGGCGGTGGCGAACCGGCAGTATCAGGCCATGTTCGATCTGCCCGACGCGCTGACCCTGCCCGGCACGTCGTTCGAGGACACGATCCGCTTTCTCGCGCAGCGCGGCGAATACGGCCGGGTGACGGACCCCGAATCGGCCGTGGCGCTGCGCGTGGCGCAGGCCCGGACCTTTCAGCCGCATTACTTCGAACGCGAACGGGCCGACGGCCGGTGGGTCGCGGTCGAGGGCGCGCCCCTGACCCAGGGGGGCTGGGTCACGGTCTATACCGACATCACGGACATCAAGCGGCAGGAACGGCTCCTGCGCGCGCGCTCGGACGCGCTGTCCGAACAGGTGCTGCTGAACGCCGAGCGGCTGGCGGCGGCGAACCGCAAGCTGGCCGCGACCAACGCCGCCCTGTCCGAGGCGCAGCGCATCCTGACCCGGACCGAGGCGCGCACCCGCCAGGTGACCGAGATGGTCCCCGCCCATATCGCGCATATGGATTCGCGCTTCCGCTATACCTTCTCCAACCGGCGGCTGCCGGTGGTCTTTCCGGGCGCCGCGGGCGACATCGTCGGCCTGACGCTGGACGAGGCCTTGGGCGCGGCCACGGCCCGCACCCTGCGCCCCTACATGGAGCGCGCCTTGGCCGGCGATCCGCAGGTCTTCGAGATCACGCATCCGACCTCGGGGCGGCGCATCCGCATCGCGCTGACGCCGGATCGTGACGGCCAGGGGGTCTATATCCTCTCCACCGATGTCAGCGCCGAGGTGCAGTCGCGCGAGGCGCTGGCCCATGCCGCGCGGCGCAACCTTGCTGCCCAGCTGACCCGCGGCATGGCGCATGATTTCGGCAACCTTCTGACGATCATCCTGGGCCTGCAGGCGCGACTGGCGGCCCGCGACCTCGCACCCGACGCGGCCGAGGACGTGCAGGCCACGCTGGCCGCCGCGCGACGCGGGGCCTCGCTACTGGACCGGCTGGCGCAGATCACCGGCGCGCGCGAACCGGCACTGGAGCCTACCGATCTGGGCGCGCTGCTCTCCGATCTGGCGGTGCTGGCGCGACCGTCGCTGTCGGAGGGCACGCGGCTTGACCTCGCCGTGGCCCTGCCGCCGGGCCAGCTTCTGCTGGACCCCGGCGCGCTGCAGGATTCGCTTCTGAACCTGATCCTGAATGCCAATGCCGCGATCACCCCGCCCGGCGTCATCACGCTGAAGGCGCGGCGCAGCGGCGACTGGCTGGAACTGACGGTAGGCGATACCGGACCCGGCTTCACCCCCGAAGCCCTGTCCCGCGCGACCGAGCCGTTCTTCACCACCAAGAAGGGCCAGGGATCGGGTCTGGGCCTGTCGATGGTCTATGACCAGACCAAGATGGTCGGGGGCACGATGCGCCTGTCGAACGGGCCGCGCGGCGCGCAGGTGATGCTGCGACTGCCCTGGCGGCCCGTGGCGCGGCGGATGGTGCTGCTGGTCGAGGATGACGACCAGATCCGCGCCCAGGTTCGCGACCAGTTGACCGGGCTGGGCCATGCG
Organism: Paracoccus sp. NIOT.M2S5SZ12; assembly: GCF_057748165.1. Lineage (NCBI taxonomy): Bacteria > Pseudomonadati > Pseudomonadota > Alphaproteobacteria > Rhodobacterales > Paracoccaceae > Paracoccus > Paracoccus sp. NIOT.M2S5SZ12. The sequence goes on along the minus strand of NZ_JBYLFR010000004.1, from coordinate 145,056 downwards.
GTGATCGAGGCCGCGTCGCTCTCCGAGGCGCGCGCCCTGACCGACCTGCCGGGGCTGGAGGTGATCCTGTCGGACATCCAGCTGGGTGACGGGCTGGGCCTGGACCTGGCGGGCGGGGTCCCGCTGGTTCTGATGACCTCGCTGCCGCCGGGCGATCCGCTGCGCGCGCGCGCGCCCGGCCCGGTGCTGAGCAAACCCGTGACGCCGCAGCGCCTGGCGGCGGCCCTCGCCGTCCCGGCCAAGGAGATGCCATGACCGACGCCCCCCTGATCGCGATCCTGGACGACGAGCCGCAGATTCGCCGCATCCTGTCCGCCGCGCTGGAGCAGGCGGGCTTTCGCACCCAGAGCTTCGGCCGCGCGACCGAGTTCGAGGCCGCGCTGCGTCGCATCACGCCCGACGCCTGCCTGATCGACCTGGGCCTGCCGGACCGGGACGGGCTGGCGCTGGTGCATCGGCTGGCCTCCGATTCGGGCGCGGTGATCATCATCGTCTCGGGACGGGCGCAGGTGCAGGACCGGGTGACGGGGCTGGAGCTGGGGGCGGACGACTACATCACCAAGCCCTTCGAGCCGGCCGAGGTCGTGGCCCGCATCCGCGCCCGGCTGCGCCGCCCGGCCCAAGGCGCGGCGGCGCGCCCGCAGACGCTGCGCTTCGCGGGCTGGACGGCTGATTTCGACCGCTATCTGCTGACCGCGCCGGACGGCGCCGAGACACCGCTGAGCCATGCCGAGGCCGAGGTCCTGCGGATGTTCACCGACAACCCGCGCCGCCTGATCACCCGGGCACAGATGCTTGAAGCCTTGGGCGGGGCGGCGGGGGACAGCTTTGATCGGGCGATGGACGTCCGCATCTCGCGGCTGCGCACCAAGCTGGGCGAGGATCCGAAGAACCCGCGGCTGATCAAGACGATCTATGGCGCGGGCTACATCTTCCTGGCCGAGATCGGATGAGGTCCGCAGCGGATCGCCGATTGCCCTGCCGGGCGGTGGCGGCGAAAGCCGGCCCCCATCGAGGGGGCCGGCTTTCGCGCGGTGGCCATGCCCCCGCAGGCTCCAGTCCATAGGCGGGATCACGATACCGCATGGCTTGCGCATCGCGCCCCGGTCTGTGGGGCATCCCCGCAGGGGGGTCCGGGGGGACGGGAAGTCCCCCCGGCACGTCGCGGGACGCAGACGGCCCGACGGTCAGGCGTCGCGGTCCCATCCGCTGATGGCCTTACTGTCCATGAACTCCTCCAGCCCCATCACGCCGCCTTCGCGGGCGCGGCCGGATTTCTTGACCCCGCCGAAGGCCGATCCGGCCCCGCGCGATTCGCCGTTCATCTCGACCATGCCCGAGCGCAGCTGCCGCGCCACGCGGTTGCGGCGCGCGCCGTCCTGGCTCTGGACATAGTTCGTCAACCCGTAGGGCGTGTCGTTGGCGATGGCCACGGCCTCCTCCTCGCTGTCGAAGGGGATGATCGACAGGACCGGGCCAAAGATCTCCTGCTGCGCCACGGTCATGTCGTTCGACACATCCGCAAAGACCGTCGGCCGCACGAAATAGCCGCGGTTCACCCCCTCGGGCAGGCCCGGCCCGCCCGCGACCAAGCGCGCACCCTCGTCGATGCCGGCCTGGATCAGGCCCTGGATCTTGTCCCATTGCTGGCGGCTGACCACCGGGCCGATATGCTTGCCCGGCTGATGGGCGCTCGCCACGGCGGTCTCCTCGGCCACCTTGGCCGCGACCTCGACCGCGCGGTCATAGACCGAGCGTTCGACCAGCATCCGCGTCGGCGCGTTGCAGGACTGCCCGCTGTTGTAGAAGCAATGTCGCGCGCCGCGCACCACGGCCTTCTCGTCGGCATCGGCAAACACGATGTTGGCGCCCTTGCCGCCCAGTTCCAGAACGACCTTCTTCAGGCTGTCGGCCGCGGCCTTGCTGATCGCGATGCCTGCGCGGGTCGAGCCGGTGAAGCTGATCATTTCGACATCCGGATGCACCGACAGCTGGCTGCCGACCCCCGCCCCGTCGCCGTTCACCAGGTTGAAGACGCCCGCGGGCACGCCCGCCTCATGCAGCACCTCGGCAAAGACCATCGACGACAGCGGCGCGATCTCGGAGGGCTTCAGCACGCAGGTGTCCCCCGCCAGCAGCGCCGGGATCACCTTCAGCGTCACCTGGTTCATCGGCCAGTTCCAGGGCGTGATCAGCCCCACCACGCCCACCGGCTCCCATGCGACCATGCTGTTCGGCGCATGCGGACCCAGGGGCCGCACGAACTGGAACTCCTTGAAGGCGGTGATGAAGTTGCGCGTATGCCAGGCCCCGGCCTCGGCCTGATCGGCCAGCGCCATGTCCTGCGGCGCGCCCATCTCCAGGCTGATCGCGCGGGCGATGTCGGGCATGCGCCGCTCATAGATCGCCAGGATGCGCTCGACCACGGCCAAGCGCTCGGCGGGCGGCGTCGCGGCCCAGCCCGGGAAGGCGCGCTTGGCCGCCGCCACCGCCGCGTCGGTATCCGCCTGATCGCCGACCGAGATCACCGCGACCGCATCCTCGGTCGAGGGGTCGATCACCTCCAGGTCGCGCGCCTTCGCGGGGGCGACCCAGGCACCGTCGATGTAGAATTTCCGCTGATCCAGAATCTGGGACATCTTGCACTCCTCATGCATCATGCGCAAAGCCTGTCACCCCGCGCCGGGCTCCGCAAGGGTGGCACGCCACTGGCATTCCCTGCGGCAGGGCTTATCTAGGGGGCGACGCAACCGAACCGGAAAGGAGCGCCCATGTCCCTGCGCATCAACGACACGGCCCCCGACTTCACCGCCAATTCGACCGAAGGCCAGATCCGCTTCCACGACTGGATCGGCGACAGCTATGCCATCGTCTTCAGCCATCCGCGCGACTTCACCCCGGTCTGCACCACCGAATTCGGCGCCGTGGCGCAATTGGCCCCCGAGTTCGAGAAGCGCAACACCAAGGTTCTGGGCGTCTCCGTGGACAGCGTGGACGACCACCAGAAATGGAAGGCCGACATCGGCAAGGTAGCGGGCGTTCCCGCGAATTTCGCCATCATCGACGACAGCGACCTGACCGTGGCCAAGGCCTATGACATGCTGCCGGCGGAATACTATCTGCCGACCGAAGGCCGCACGCCCGCCCATTCCGCGACCGTGCGCACCGTCTTCATCATCGGGCCTGACAGGAAGGTCCGCCTGACCATGACCTATCCCATGTCCGTTGGCCGCAACTTCGCCGAGATCCTGCGCGCGCTGGACGCGGTGCAGAAGACCGACGGCGTGCCCATCGCCACGCCTGCCAACTGGGTGCCGGGCCAGGACGTGATCGTGGCCCTGTCGCTGGACAACGCCGCGGCCGAGGCGAAATACGGCCCCCTGGACATCAAGCTGCCCTATCTGCGCTATGCCAAGGACCCGGCCTGATCACGGCCAGCCGTAATGCTCCATCAGGGCGGCGATGGCCCGGTCATTGCCGCCCTGCCCCGCCGCGGGCCGGTTCACGGCGCGCAGGCTGACGACCTGACTGCCCTGCCATTCCAGGATGCGCGCGCGCCCGCCGATCTTGGCGGGCCGGGAGCCTGCCAGACGGTGCATCCAGTACAGCCAGATGTCATCCGCCCCCGGCGCCAGCCGCATGAACAGATCGTCCCGCGTCACGTCCGCATGGAACACGCCGGGCGCATAGATCACCCCCGACACGCCGGTCGGAAAGACCAGCGGCCCTGCCTCGGGCGCGTCGATGTTGTGAGTCCAGCCCTCGTATCCCGCGGGGCTCGCGCCCGCCATCACCACGCGATGCGCGCGCAGGCAGGCAACGCCCGACCCCGCGACGGCCACCAGCCGCTCCAGCCAGTCGGTGGCGTAATACAGGTCGTCATCCGCCGTCGCGACATAGGCCTCGGGATGCGCCATCAGGGTCGGCACGATCTTCTTGTAGGACCGCCAGTCGGGACAGATGCGGATCTCCAGCCCCGGCATCGCCGCGACCTCCGGCGGCAGGCGGTGCTGATCGCCCTCATCCAGCCACAGGATGACGCGGTCGGGCTGCACTGTCTGCCGCGTCAGCGCGCGCAGCGTCGGCGCCAGCGTGGCAAAGCGCGCCGCGTGGCTGGTCAGCGACACGATCAGCGGGCCGGGCAACCCGTGCGGACGGCCCGGACGGTCGGGGCGCGCGGCGATCTCGGCCAAGGCGCGGGCCTGACGGCGGCGCTGCTTGAACCGGCGGAAGGCCTCGGAGATCACGGGTTTTCCCATGCGCGGCGCAGCCAGCCGATATCGCCGATGCGGCGGTACCATTTGTGCCCGCGACCGGCAAAGACGTCCTCCATCTTGGGCGCGCCCGCGAACAGCACGATCTTCGCCCCCTCGGGCAAAGACGGGTCGCGCAGATAGCTGGCCAGATTGCGCGGCACGCAGTCGTTCTTGAAGCTGACGCACCAGCCCTTGGGCCAGTAATGCAGGTTCCCGTGGGCAGCCAGCTGCGCCGACTGGAACTGCTGGCTGATCTCATAGTCCCGCGTCGCGGCCGCCGGATCGGCCAGATAGGCGTCCAGCACATAGCCATGCGCCCCCACCCGATAGCGGAAGACGCTGGAATTGCCGACGCTGTGCAGGAAGCGGTCGCGCGCGGGGTTCACCTTGCGCAGCGGCTTTGCGCGGAACAGGTCGTCGTCGCGGATGATGAAGAAATCCCCCCGCAGGTCGAAGAACGGCCCCAGATCGTCCACCACCACCAGATCGATGTCCAGAAACAGCGCCGTCCCGGACAGGGCCGTCTCCGGGCCGCCCAGATCGCGCCGGAACAGGGCCAGCTTGCGCCAGCGCGTGTCGCCATGCCCCGGGGGCAGGCCCAGTTCGGGCAGCGCCATGGCCTCGACGCGCGGGTCCAGCCCCGCGGCGTCGTCGGTGAAGCAGATGAAGCGGTGCGGGCGGTCCAGATGCCGCCGCACCTGCGCCGCCAGCCGGTTCACGTCGGCGCTGGAATAGAGCGTGCCCCATTTCATCGTCAGGATCAGCAGGGGGTCCGTCATGTCAAGCTCTCCCCCTCCAGGGTCAGACCACGGCGAAGATACTGACCATCAAAGGTCAAAGCCGGTCGCGGCTTTTCGGTGTCACGCGGCGTAGTCACACGCATATCCGCATACCGCCCCATTTCCAAATCCTCGACAAAGCCATCATAGATCAGGTCGGCACGGGTTTGCCATTCATGGCGCAGACGGCGCTCCTTGCCGACCGGCATGCCGGCGGACGACATGGCCTTGCGGATCACCTTTCTCCAGCGGCGCGGCCAGGATTCCCGAGCGCGGCGGAGCAAGACGTCAGGGTCATAGGCCGCTTGGCGAACCAAATCGCGGAACGGCTCGTGGAATTGGCCCTGCACCGAATTCATGCAGTCCGGTTTCAGCCACGGCTTCTGAAAACTGGAGAAATGCAGAAAGACAGGCGGGAACCACTGTTCATACCCATAATTGAACAGCCCCTTTTGAAAGTTGAAGCGAGGGCTGAATTCGATCCAACGATCTTGGAAATGCCAGTTCAGGAAATCTTGGTCAGGCATCCGCACAGCCGCCCCAAACGTCGCCACGAAGCGTTTCAGGGCATCTGGAAAGTTGATCCGGTTCCACAGGATTTGGTCGATCATCAGAACGCCGGAGTTGAAATAGCGATGTGACAGAAGGCCGATCGATTTGCGCCACGCATCGCGTGTCAGACCTGCGCCATGCGGAGAGTAACCGATCGACGCCGTGTCCTGGACAGCCCCTAACCCATGGCTCAACGGGATTGAAAGGACATCGGGGACTGTGGTCAGAGGATAGATGTCGGCATCCAGATAGGTCAGCCGTTCGTATCCGGTCAGGAAGCGCGGTGCAAAGATGCGATCATAAACGATGGCTGGCCAGTTTCCAGTGACAGGAAGGCCATCAGGACGCAGCCCCGCCAATCGATTCACATGAACGCTGACGCGTCCCCGGCTTCCGCCACATGCCTCATCGGCGCGAGAATCTTCGAGGAAGACGTGAACGTCGCAGCTCCACTGCTCGGCCAAACGCTGCCCCAGGCCCTGTGCCAAGGGGAGATAGCCGCAATCGACAGTCAGAAAAAATGCATGACGTGCCATGAGGGCAAACCCTTATAAAAAGGGGGCCGCCCTTAGGCGGCCCCGCATCAAAATCATCAGGGCAGATTACTCTGCCGATTCCTGCTGCTTCTCGTCGATCTCGGCTCCGGTCTCCTGATCCACCATCTTCATGCCCAGACGGACCTTGCCGCGATCGTCGAAGCCCAGCAGCTTGACGCGGACCTCCTGGCCCTCCTTCAGGATCTCGTTCGGGTGACCCAGACGGCGGTTGGCGATCTGGCTGACATGGACCAGCCCGTCGCGCTTGCCGAAGAAGTTCACGAAGGCGCCGAAATCGACCAGCTTCACGACCTTGCCGACATAGACCTTGCCCTCTTCGGGCTCGGCCACGATCGAATAGATCATGTCATAGGCCTTCTTGATCGAATCGGCATTGGCCGAGGCGATCTTGATGACGCCGTCGTCGTTGATGTCGACCTTGGCGCCCGAGACCTCGACGATCTCGCGGATGACCTTGCCGCCCGAGCCGATCACTTCGCGGATCTTGTCGGTCGGGATCTGCATCGTCTCGATGCGCGGCGCGTGCGCGCTGAACTCGCGGCGGCCTTCGGTCAGGGCGGTGGCCATCTCGCGCAGGATGTGCAGACGGCCTTCCTTGGCCTGGGCCAGGGCCTGCTCCATGATCTGGGGCGTGATGCCCGCGACCTTGATGTCCATCTGCAGCGAGGTGATGCCGTTCTCGGTCCCCGCCACCTTGAAGTCCATGTCGCCCAGGTGATCCTCATCGCCCAGGATGTCGGTCAGCACCGCGAAGCGGCCATCGTCCTCCAGGATCAGGCCCATCGCGACGCCCGCGACCGGCGCCTTGAGCGGCACGCCCGCATCCATCATCGACAGCGAACCGCCGCAGACCGACGCCATCGAGCTGGAACCGTTCGATTCGGTGATCTCGGACACGACGCGGATGGTGTAGGGGAAGTCCGTCGCCGCGGGCAGCACCGCCTGCAGCGCGCGCCAGGCCAGCTTGCCATGGCCGATCTCGCGGCGGCCGGGCGAACCCACGCGACCAACCTCGCCAACCGAATAGGGCGGGAAGTTGTAATGTAGCAGGAAGTTCGAGCGCGAATTGCCGTGCAGCGCGTCGATGATCTGCTCGTCATCGCCGGTGCCCAGGGTCGTCACGACCAGCGCCTGCGTCTCGCCGCGGGTGAACAGCGACGATCCGTGCGTGCGCGGCAGGATGCCGACCTCGCTGACGATCGGACGGACGGTCTTGGTGTCGCGGCCGTCGATGCGGGCGCCGCCGCTGATGATGTCGCCGCGCAGGATGCCCGATTCCAGCTTCTTCAGCGCGGAACCCAGGTTGGCATCGGCCAGTTCGTCCTCGGTCAGACCGGCCTTCACCTTGTCCTTGGCGGCGGCGATGGCGTCCTGACGCTCGGACTTGTCGCGGATCGCGTAGGCGGCGCGCATGTCCGCCTCGCCCAGGGTCTTCACGCGGTCGTAGAGCGCGCTGTAATCCGGCGACTGGAAGTCGAAGGGCTCCTTTGCGGCTTCCTCGGCCAGGTCGATGATCAGGTCGATCACCGGCTTGATCGCCTCATGGCCGAACTTCACGGCGCCCAGCATCTCCTCCTCGGTCAGCTCGTAGGCTTCCGATTCGACCATCATCACCGCATCCTTGGTGCCGGCGATGACCAGGTCCAGACGCTGTTCGGGGTTGTTGCGCAGGCCGTCCATGTCCTGAACCTCGGGGTTCAGCACGTATTCGCCGTTCGAGAACCCGACGCGGGCCCCCGCGATCGGACCCATGAAGGGCACGCCCGAGATGGTCAGCGCGGCGCTGGCGGCGATCATCGCGACGATGTCGGGATCGTTGACCAGGTCGTGGCTCAGCACGGTGCACATCACCAGCACTTCATGCTTGAAGCCGGGGGCGAAGAGCGGGCGGATCGGCCGGTCGATCAGGCGCGCGGTCAGCGTCTCCTTTTCCGACGGGCGCGCCTCGCGCTTGAAGAAGCCGCCCGGGACCTTGCCGGCGGCATAGTATTTTTCCTGGTAATGCACCGTCAGCGGAAAGAAGTCCTGACCGGGCTTCGGCGCTTTCGCGAAGGTGACGTTGGCCATGACGCTGGTCTCGCCCAAAGTGGCGATGACACTGCCGTCGGCCTGACGGGCAACCTTGCCCGTTTCCAGCGTCAGGGTTTCCTGGCCCCACTGGATCGATTTCTTCACTTCGTCAAACATCTGATGTCCTCAAGGGGTGCACCGGCCCTCCGGCCACCCATGTCATATGGCGACCCCATTGCCGCCGCCCCTATCCTTTGCATGTGCCCCGGGGCCGGGCTTCACGTCGCAGATGACGAGGGCATACAGGAAATCGCCCGATTTGGAAAGGGCGGCGACGGATGCGCCGAAGCCCGCCGGGCCATGCCGCGGACGGGCGGTCGATCAGGCGGCGGTCGGCGCGCGATGCTCCGCGACGGGCGGAACCGCCACCTCGGCCTGCGCCGGACGGAACAGGTCGGGCAGCGTGCCGTAGCCCGTCCTTGCAAGGTCCAGCAGGCGGTCGCGGCGCAGCTGCGCCTCGGCGAAATCGCGCGCCTGCGCCTCCTCGTCAGAGTGCGGCCCATCGACGGTGACGATGGTCTCGGCCAGCGGCCGCGACGGCGCGGGTGCCTCCGCGGCGGCCGGCGTCGTCCGTGGGGCGGCCGGCTTCACCATGTCCGAGGGTCCGGCGGCGGCCCGGGCCATCGCGTCGGGGTCGTATCCCGCCTCGGCCTGCGGGGTCGGATCGGGCTGGACCGGAACGGCGCGCTCCTCGGCGGGCACGGGCTGGGTCTGCTGGGCGGGCGCAGTCTCCTGCGGCGGCTTTTGCGGGGCGCTGGCGGCGGCAGGTGCGGCGTTCCCGCGCCAGCTGTTGGTGAGGGCACTGATCAACATGTCGACTCTCCTGCTGTGATGGCAGGCTGTTAACGTTTCATTCACCAAGCGATCCAGAAGACGGTCCTGAAAGTTTTAGCGATTCGCGCAGGGCGACGAAGCCCGGCGGATGCCGGCCGGACCGGGCGCACCCGGCAGCATCTTGATTCGACTTTGATTCTTTCGGCCCCACCGATCACGGCGCGGCGCCGGGCCGCCGCTTTGCCCCCCGGAAACCTGCACGAAAGGACAGCCCTGCCCTGCAACGCAAGACGCCCGCGACAGGGTCGCGGGCGTCGGGACGTTCCGGGGCGGCGATCTTAGCGACGCAGGCCCAGCTTGGCGATCAGCGCGGTGTAGCGCGCCTCTTCCTTCTTCTTCAGGTAGTCCAGCAGCTTCCGGCGCTGCGCGACCATCATCAGAAGACCACGACGCGAGTGGTTGTCCTTCTTGTGCGACTTGAAGTGCTCGGTCAGCGTGGCGATGCGCGACGACAGGATCGCGACCTGCACCTCGGGCGAACCGGTATCGCCTTCCTTGGTGGCGAATTCCTTGAGGATGCGGGCTTTTTCTTCAACGGTGATCGACATCGGGATCTCCTTTCGGAACAGGGGTGAGGGCGCAGGCCGGGATGTCGTCCAGCAAGGTCCGTGGAATACCGCGCGGGCCGGATGCCCGGCGGATGCGCGCGTCTAGCGCATCGGCGCGCGGATGGAAAGCCCGTTCAGCCCCCCAGGGCCACGATGCGGACATCGTCCAGCCGCAGCGCGGCGGGGTTCAGCAGGCGTCCGATGGTCTGGCCGTTCAGCTCCAGCAGGGTCGTGCCGTCGTCGTCCTCGCGCAGGGTGATCGTGGCGTCGGCGGCCAAGGCTGCGTCGACATGCACCTCCAGCCGGTCGTGATCGCCGTCGAAATCCGCCAGGGTGGGAAAGCCCTCGGGCGTCACGCGCAGCTGGAACAGGTCGTCGCCCTCGTTCCCCGAGGCGAAGTCGTTGGCGCCGGGCATCAGCGTGTCGTTCCCCTCGCCGCCGTTCATCCAGACGGTCTCGGGGCCGTCATGGCCGATCAGCACGTCGTCGCCCCGCCCGCCGTCCAGATCGTCCGACCCTGCGGTCGAGACCAGGACGTCGTCGCCGTCATGGCCCGACAGCATGTCGTTGCCCGCGCCCCCGAACAGCGTATCGCGCCCCTCGCCCCCCAGCAGCGTGTCGTCGCCGTCATCACCGAACAGCAGGTCGTCGCCGCCCTGCCCAGCCAGCAGGTCGTCGCCCGCCCCACCATGGATCACGTCGTTGCCGCCCGGCCCATAGACCGCATCCCCCTGCACCCAGTCGTCGCCGTCCCCGGCCTCGATCGTGTCACAGCCCAGGCCACCGCGCAGATCGTCATCCCCGCCATGCCCGCGAATCAGGTCGTGGCCGGTCGTGCCCATCAGGATGTCCAGATCGTCGGACCCCTCGATCAGCGCGTCGATGCTGTCGTTGTCGGGCTCCGGCTCAGGTTCGGGCTGGGGCTCATCGGGATCGCCCGGCATGATCGGGGGAAGGCTGGGCTCCTCCTCTCCCGCGCCGTCGGTCGGGTCCTCGGCATCCTCGTCCTCGCGCGCGCTGGCGGACATGCCGCCCACATCGGCCATCAGCCCGGCCATCAGCACGCCCAGAATACCGCCCAGAATGATCATCGCCCCGATCCCGCCCGTGCCCGGCACCATGCCGCAGAAGAATAGGATACCGCAGCCCCGCACGGCTCAGAACGCAAAAGTTGATAAAACCTTAACGCGAGCGGCCCCCGCGACCGGCGGGCATGAAAAAACCCGCCCTTTCGGGGCGGGTCGTCGTCTTCGCGTGACCTGCCGATCGCCCGGCTAGGACTCCAACTCAGCCCTGGCGGGCCTTGAAGCGGCGGTTGGTCTTGTTGATCACGTAGATGCGGCCCTTGCGGCGCACGACCTGGCAGTCGCGGTGCCGGCTCTTGAGCGAGCGGAGCGAGTTGCGAACCTTCATCGGTTTTCTCCATCGTCGCGGCGCGTCGCAGCCGCATTGGAAAACGAAATGCCCCCGACGAACGGCCGGGGGCGGCGAAAGAATGGTGGGCGGTACTGGGATCGAACCAGTGGCCACTACGATGTCAACGTAGTGCTCTACCGCTGAGCTAACCGCCCTATGTCCTTGGCGCCTGTCGCGCGGCCTCTTGCAAGGCCCTGCGGCAACCCCCTCGGTCCGCGTGTCTATACCGGGGGCCTCAGGGGGATTCAAGGCCTATCCGCGTCCTATTTTTCGGGTTTATATGCAGGGGACGCGACGGATGCCGAGGCCCGCCTTGCAACAGCCCGACCTGCCCTATGTGCTGAACCGTCCCCGCCACTGGGCATCCGGGGTGATCTTCGCGTCGCCCCATTCCGGGCATGACTATCCCGACTGGTTCCTGCAGGGCACGCGCTTGCCCGTGCCGGTGCTGCGCTCGTCCGAGGACGCTTTCGTGGACCGGCTGATCGCGCCCGCCACGGACTTCGGGGCGGTCACGCTGGCCGCGCGCATCCCGCGCTGCATCGTGGACCTCAACCGCGGCGCGGACGAGATCGACCCGCTGGTGGTGCGCGGCGTGCCGCGCCATCCGCTGAACCAGCGCACCCTGGCCGGGCTGGGGGTGATTCCCCGCGTGGTCAGCCAGGGCCGGGTCATCCACGACCGGCCCATCGACCGGGCCGAGGCCGACCGCCGGATCGACGCCTGCTGGCGGCCCTATCATCAGGCGCTGGCCGGGCTGATCGCGCAGGCCCGCGCCCGATTCGGCAGGGCGATCCTGATCGACATGCACTCCATGCCGCATGACGCGCTGAGCCACCTGCAGGGCGCGCGCCCCGACATGGTGCTGGGCAACCGCCATGGCCTGTCGGCGGCGGCGCGAATCTCGGACGCGGTGGCCTCTGCGGTCGAGGCGCAGGGCTGGCGGCTGCGCCGGAACTCGCCCTTCTCGGGGGCCTACATCTGTTCGGCCTACGGCCGCCCCGCGCAGAACGTCCATGTCGTGCAGCTGGAGATCGACCGCTCGCTCTACATGCACGAAGCCACGATCACGCCGCGCGCGGATTTCGACGACTTCGCGGCGCGCATGGCGCAGGTGATCGGGCGGCTGGCCACGCTGGAGGCCGACCCGGCGGGCGACCGGATCGCGGCCGAGTGAGCGGCGCCTTTCACGGCGCCAAGCTGTGGCTGACGCTGGACGGGACCATGCTGACCTGTCTGCGCGACGACCGCCCCGGCCTGCCCTTCGCGGCCCATTGGGACCTGCCCGGCGGCGGGCGCGAGGGGGACGAATCGCCCCTCGCCTGCGCGCTGCGCGAGATGGAGGAGGAGTTCGGCCTGACCCTGGACCCCGCGACGCTGACAGGGCGCGCCTTTCGGTCCCATGCCGATCCGGCGATGCGATCCTGGCTGTTCGCCGGGCCGATCGACGCGGCGCAGGTCGCCGCGATCCGATTCGGGGATGAAGGCCAGGAATGGCGCATGATGCCGGTGGACGACTATCTGGCCCATCCGCGCGCGATTGCGCATTTCTGCCGCTGGATCACCGCGATGCGGCGATGACGGCGCGGGTCAGCGGGCGCAAGCTGTCGCCCTTGACCGCCCAGCTGGTGGCAAAGGCGAAGGTGGCGGCCGTCTCCAGCCAGAAGACCGGGCGCAGCCCGGCCAGCGCATCGTCCAGGCCCGTCGCGAAGAGCAGCCCGATCAGGGCGATGCTGACGACGATCGTCCATCCGCAGATGCGATAGATGCGGTTCGACGCGGCCTTTTCCGGGCCGTCCACCGCGCCTTTGACGAACAGTACCAGGCAAAACACCGCCAGCGCGGCAAAGAACAGCCCCGCCGCCGCGACATGGATCAGCGCCGACAGGCCCGGCCCCGCGATGCATTCCAGCGCGGTGCAGGGCCCGACCGGCCCGTCGGTGGGCACCAGGGCCACCAGCGCGATGGAGACCGCCGCCAGCCGCGCCATGGCCTTGTCGGTGATCCATTCGCCCGCATCGGGGCGGAATCCCTCATAGCTCCACAGGAACACGGCCTGCGCGATCAGCGTGCCGACCAGGACCTCGCGCATCGGAGAGTAGTAATAGGCCGAGATGCTGGTCCGCAGCGGCTCGGGCCACAGCACCGCAAAGGCGATCAGCGCCAGCGGTAGGAAGAACCCCAGCGCGCCGATGGCGCGGCGCACCGCCAGGAAGGACAGGACCAGCTCGTTGCGGACCTTCTGCACGCCGCCGTCATCGTCCATCGCCACCCCCGCGTTTCGCGCCATGCTGGGACGCGGGGGCGCCGGGCGTCAAGCCAGTTCGGCCAGGATCGCTTGCGCGGCGGCGCGCGGATCGGCGGCCTGCCAGACCGGGCGACCCACGACGATGTGGTCGACGCCCGCCGCGATGGCCGATGCCGGCGTCTCGACCCGCTTCTGGTCGCCCAGGGCGCTGCCCGCGGGGCGCACGCCCGGGGTCACGATCAGGCGCGATCCCGGCAGGGCGCGGATGTCGGCGGCCTCGCGCGGAGAGCAGATGATGCCGTCGGCCCCCGCCTCGAAGGCGCGGGCGGCGCGTTCCACGGTGATCTGGTGCAGATCGCCTGGCCGGATCATCCCCGCGTCCAGGTCGACCCGGTCCAGCGAGGTCAGGATGGTCACGCCCAGGATCTTCAGGTTCGACCCCGCCGCCCCCTGCTTGGCCGCCGCCACCACATGCGGGTCGCCATGCACGGTCAGGAAGTCCAGGTCGAACTGCGCCAGCCCCCGCACCGCGGCCTCGACGGTCGCGCCGATGTCAAACAGCTTCATGTCCAGGAAGATGCGCTTGCCATGCTCCTGCTTCAGCTCGTTGGCCAGGGCCAGACCGCCGCCGGTCAGCATGCCCAGCCCGATCTTGTAGAACCCCACGGCGTCGCCCAGCTTCTCGGCCAGGGCCAGCCCGTCCAACGCATTCGGCACGTCCAGCGCCACGATCAGCCGGTCATCCATCACGCATTCCCTTCTTTGTTCCGCGCGCCTTATGACATGCTTGAAACCACCCCGCGACCCCCCCAAATCTGATCCATCAGACCCGGACCGGGGCGTGCCTGCCACAGGGCGCCACCAGCACGGGGGCTTTGCAAAAGGAGTACTGCCGATGAACATGGAAAAGTTCACCGAACGGTCGCGCGGCTTCCTGCAATCCGCCCAGACCATCGCGATCCGCGAGAACCAGCAGCGCGTGATGCCCGAGCATCTGCTGAAGGCGCTGATGGATGACGACCAGGGACTGGCCGCGAACCTGATCACCCGTGCGGGCGGCGACGCGCGGCGCGTGCGCGAGGCGGTGGATGCCGCCGTGGCGAAACAGCCCAAGGTCAGCGGCTCGGGCAGCGGTCAGGTCTATGTGGACCCCACGCTGGTCCGCGTGCTGGACGAGGCGGAGTCCGTGGCCAAGAAGGCCGGTGACAGCTTCGTGCCCGCCGAGCGGGTGCTGATGGCGCTGGCCATGGTCAACACGAACGCCCGCGATGCGCTGGCCGCGGGTTCGGTCAACGCGCAGGCGCTGAATGCGGCCATCAATGACATCCGCAAGGGACGCACCGCCGACACGGCCTCGGCCGAGGACAGCTATGAGGCGCTGGAGAAATATGCCCGCGACCTGACGGCGGCCGCGCGCGACGGCAAGATCGACCCGATCATCGGCCGCGACGAGGAGATCCGCCGCGCCATGCAGGTCCTGTCGCGGCGCACCAAGAACAACCCCGTCCTGATCGGCGAGCCGGGCGTCGGCAAGACCGCCATCGCCGAGGGCCTCGCGCTGCGCATCATCGACGGCGACGTGCCGGAATCCCTGCGCGACAAGCGGCTGATGGCGCTGGACATGGGCGCGCTGATCGCGGGCGCGAAGTATCGCGGCGATTTCGAGGAGCGGCTGAAGTCCATCCTGAAGGAGATCGAGACCGCCGCCGGGGAAATCATCCTCTTCATCGACGAGTTGCACACGCTGGTCGGCGCGGGCAAGGGCGACGGAGCGATGGATGCCGCCAACCTGATCAAGCCGGCCCTGGCGCGGGGCGAGCTGCATTGCGTCGGCGCCACAACGCTGGACGAATACCGCAAGTATATCGAAAAGGACGCGGCCCTGGCCCGGCGGTTCCAGCCCGTGCTGGTCGAGGAGCCGACGGTCGAGGACACGATCAGCATCCTGCGCGGCATCAAGGAGAAATACGAGCTGCACCACGGCGTGCGGATCAGCGACGCGGCCCTGGTCGCGGCGGCGACCCTGTCGCACCGCTACATCACCGACCGCTTCCTGCCCGACAAGGCCATCGACCTGATGGACGAGGCGGCCTCGCGCCTGCGCATGGAGGTCGACAGCAAGCCCGAGGAGTTGGACCAGCTGGATCGCCAGATCCTGCAGATGCAGATCGAGGCCGAGGCGCTGAAAAAGGAGGACGACGCGGCATCGAAGGACCGGCTGGAGCGGCTGGAGAAGGACCTCTCCGGCCTGCAGGAGCGCAGCGGCGAGATGACCGCCCGCTGGCAGGCGGAGCGCGACAAGCTGCAGGGGTCGCGCGACCTCAAGGAGCAGCTGGACCGCGCCCGCGCCGACCTGGACCAGGCCAAGCGCGAGGGGAACTTGGCGCGGGCGGGGGAGCTGTCCTACGGCATCATCCCCGGTCTGGAGAAACAGCTGGCCGAAGCCGAGCAGGGCGACGGGCTGATGGTCGAGGAGGCCGTCCGCCCCGAACAGATCGCCGAGGTCGTGGAACGCTGGACCGGCGTCCCCACCGCCAAGATGCTGGAGGGCGAGCGCGACAAGCTGTTGAAGATGGAGGAGCAGATCGGCAAGCGCGTGATCGGCCAGCAGGAGGCCGTTACCGCGGTCAGCAATGCCGTCCGCCGCGCCCGCGCGGGCCTGAACGACGAGAACCGGCCGCTTGGCAGCTTCCTGTTCCTGGGGCCCACCGGCGTCGGCAAGACGGAACTGACCAAGGCGCTGGCCGAATACATGTTCGACGATGACAGCGCGATGGTCCGCATCGACATGTCCGAGTTCATGGAAAAGCATTCCGTGGCCCGGCTGATCGGCGCGCCTCCGGGCTATGTCGGCTATGACGAAGGCGGCGTCCTGACCGAGGCCGTGCGGCGGCGTCCCTATCAGGTGATCCTGTTCGACGAGGTCGAGAAGGCGCATCCGGACGTCTTCAACGTGCTGTTGCAGGTGCTGGATGACGGGGTGCTGACGGACGGCCAGGGCCGGACGGTGGACTTCAAGCAGACGCTGATCATCCTGACCTCGAACCTGGGCTCTCAGGCGCTGTCGCATCTGCCCGAGGAGGCAGATGCGTCGGACGCCCGCCATCAGGTGATGGAGGCGGTGCGCGGCCATTTCCGCCCCGAATTCCTGAACCGCCTGGACGAGATCATCATCTTCCGCCGCCTCTCGCGGACGAACATGGACGGGATCGTCAAGGTGCAGATGGCGCGGCTGGAAAAGCGCCTGGCGGGGCGCAAGATCACGCTGGACATGGACGACGCGGCGCGGATGTGGCTGGCCGATCAGGGCTACGACCCGGTCTTCGGCGCGCGCCCGCTGAAGCGCGTGATCCAGCGCGCGTTGCAGGACCCGCTGGCGGAACTGCTGCTGTCCGGAGAGGTCATGGACGGATCGACCGTGCATGTCAGCGCGGGGCCCGACGGCCTGCTGGTCGGCAATCGCGTGGGCCAGGCGGGACCGCGCCTTGGCGCAGTCGGCGAAGGGCCGCGCCCGAAGGTCCACTGAAAAGACGGCCCCCGGAGCGATCCGGGGGCCGTTTCCGTCAGGGCATCTCGGCCAAGAAGGCCTTGACCAGCGCCGCCGAATTGTCGGAGGCCAGCGACATGAAGCCGCCCATCTCGTTCTCGCCCTCGCCGCCGCCGGCCAGGTCCGACAGCGAGCGGAAGGCGATGAACGGCACCTGGTTCGCCCAGGCCACCTGCGCCACGGCGGCCGATTCCATGTCGACCACCTGCGCCTCGAAGGTCGTGGACAGCCAGTCGCGCACCCCGGCATTGTCCATGAAGGACGACCCCGACACGCCGTTTCCGCCGACCCGGATCTGCGGCGCCGTGGTCAGGCAGTCGTTCTGGGCATTGCAGTCGGCCAGATCGGTCGTCTCGGCCACGCGGGCGGCGACCTCCAGCAGGGCCGGGTCGGCGGGAAACCAGAACCGCGTCTCGGGCTCGCCCCGGTCCGAGGCCACGGTCGTCTCGCGCGTGTAGATCATGTCATAGTTCGGGAAGGGCGATTCCAGGAACCCCGGCAGGGCGAAGCCGTCCTCGGTCCGGCGCGCCATGACCGTCTCCAGCCACTGGCCCCACTGGTCCGCCACGACCACGTCGCCGATATTCAGCGCCGGATCGACCCCGCCCGCGATGCCCGAGAACACGATCGCCTCGATGTCGAACCGCTCCAGCGCCATCTGGGTGGTCATGGCCGCGTTGACCATCGACACGCCCGACAGGAACAGCACGACCTCCTGCCCCGACAGGGTGCCGGTGATGAACTCGGTGCCGTTGATGGTCTGGGTCTCGGCCCCCTCCAGATCGGCCTGCAGGCTGATCCATTCCGGCTCGAAGGCCGACATGACGGCGATGCGGGGCGTGTCGTCGACGCCCTGCGCGGCCAAGGGCGCGGCGCTGAGCATCAGGGCAAGGGCGGGACGAATCATGGGGCGGGCCTTTCACGATGTGCAATTCCGCCCCCGGCTTACGCTGCGGCACCCGCGATGGCCAGAGCCGCCGCCCTGTCGCCGCGTCACGGCTTGCCCGTTGCCCAAGGCGCGGGCATCGTGGCGCAAATCCAAGGGAGGACATCCATGCTGCCACCGATCCTGCAGGGCCTGCGCATTCCGGTCATAGCCTCGCCCATGTTCATCGTCTCGGGGCCCGATCTGGTCATCGCGCAGTGCAAGGCGGGCATCGTCGGCAGCTTTCCGGCGCTGAACGCGCGCGAAAAGGACGGCGAGCCGCCCCTGCTGGACGCCTGGCTGACCCGGATCGAGGAGGAGCTGGACCGCCACAACCAGGCAAACCCGGACCGCCCGGCCGCGCCCTTCGCGGTCAACCAGATCGTCCATCGCAGCAACGCCCGGCTGGAGCGCGACATCGAGATCTGCCACCGCCACAAGGTGCCGATCTGGATCACCTCGCTTGGCGCGCGGGTCGAGGTGAACCAGGCCGCCCATGACTGCGGCGGCATCGCGCTGCATGACATCATCAACAACATGTTCGCCAAGAAGGCCGTGGAGAAGGGCGCCGACGGGCTGATCGCAGTGGCCGCCGGCGCGGGCGGCCATGCCGGGCCGCAATCGCCTTTCGCCCTGATCCAGGAGATCCGCGAGTGGTTCGACGGGCCGCTGCTACTGTCGGGCTCCATCGCCACCGGGCGGGCGGTGCTGGCGGCGCAGGTGATGGGGGCGGATCTGGCCTATATCGGCAGCCCCTTCATCGCGACCGTGGAGGCGAATGCCCAGCCCGACTACAAGCAGATGATCGTGGACAGCACGGCGGAGGACATCGTGACCTCGTCGCTGTTCACGGGCGTGTCGGGCAACTATCTGGCGCCGTCGATCCGCAAGGCGGGGCTGGACCCGGAGAACCTGGCGGGGGCCGATGCCAGCGCGATGAACTTCGGCAGCGGATCGTCCAAGCCCAAGGCCTGGTCCACCATCTGGGGCGCGGGCCAGGGCATCGGCGCGGTGCGGGCGGTGGAACCGGCGGGCGCGCGCATCGACCGGCTGGCGGCCGAATATCAGGTCGCGAAAGAGGCCGTTTCGCGCCTGTGACCTTTGCGGAAGGGCGGGGCGCTTCCCATATAGGGGATCGAACCGCCCATTCGTGGAGGAAACGATGGCCTATGAGAAAACCCCCGACGCGATCGCCCGGCTGACCCCGGAGCAGTATCGCGTCACCCAGGAGAACGGCACCGAACGGGCCTTCACCGGCGAATACGACCACCATTTCGAACCGGGCCTTTATGTCGACGTGGTCTCCGGAGAGCCGCTGTTCGTCAGCAGCACGAAATACAATTCGGGCTGCGGCTGGCCGGCCTTCACCAAGCCGGTGGAGGGCAACGTGACCGAGCATCGCGACACCAGCCACGGCATGGTCCGGGTCGAGGTGCGCTCGAAGCACGGCGACAGCCACTTGGGCCATGTCTTCCCCGACGGTCCGCGCGACCAAGGGGGCCTGCGCTATTGCATCAATTCCGCGGCGCTGCGTTTCGTGCCCAAGGACCGGATGGAGGCCGAGGGTTACGGCGAGTATCTGGCGCAGGTCGAGGAGGCGCATCATGGTTGAACGCGCGGTTCTGGCGGGCGGCTGCTTCTGGGGCATGCAGGACCTGATCCGGCGGCTGCCGGGGGTGGTCTCGACCCGGGTAGGCTATAGCGGCGGCGATGTGGCGCATGCGACCTATCGCAACCATGGCGATCATGCCGAGGCGATCGAGATCATGTTCGACCCGGACCTGATCACCTATCGGCGGCTGTTAGAGTTCTTCTTCCAGATCCACGATCCCTCGACCGCGAACCGGCAGGGCAACGATATCGGGCGCAGCTATCGCTCGGCCATCTATTACGCCGACGAGGCGCAGAAGCAGGTCGCGCTGGACACGATCGCGGATGTGGATGCGTCGGGCATCTGGCCGGGACGCGTCGTGACCGAGGTCGAGCCGGTGGGCGACTTCTGGGAGGCCGAGCCCGAGCACCAAGATTACTTGGAGCGGTTCCCCAACGGCTATACCTGCCACTTCCCGCGCCCCGATTGGGTCCTGCCCAAACGCGACGCGGCCGAGTGAGGCACGGGCGCCCCGGAACAAGGGTTCCGGGGCGCTTTTTCGCGTTCCGCGACGGCCGGGGGGCTGCCGCCCCCCTGACCCCCCGCCCACCGCGTTCAGACTGCGGTGCTCAGGAGCGCGGCGGCTTGACACGGAACACCGCACAGTAGAGCGCCGGCACGAAGACCAGCGTGACCAGCGTTCCCGCGATGATCCCACCCATCATCGCATAGGCCATCGGGCCCCAGAACACCTGCCGCGAGATCGGGATCAGCGCCAGCGACGCGGCCGCCGCCGTCAGCAGGATCGGGCGAGCCCGGCTGTCCGAGGCCTCGAACACGGCGTCCCACTGGCTGCGGCCCTTGAGCAGCAGCTCTTGGATCTCGTGGACCAGGATGACCGAGTTGCGGATCAGGATGCCGATCAGAGCCAGGATCCCCAGGATCGCCACGAAGCCCATCGGCACGCCGAAGGGCACCAGAACCGCCACCACGCCGATCAGGCCCAGGGGGGCGGCGGCGATCACCACCAGCGACATCCGGAAGCTCTGCATCTGCGCCATGACCAGCACGGCCATGATCAGCAGCATCACCGGGACCACGGCGGCGATGGGCGCCTGGCTGTCGGCCGAGCTCTCCACGCTGCCGCCGACCTCGACGCGGACGTCCGGAGACAGGGTCGCCTGATACTCGGCCACCTGAGCCGCCAGCGCGGCGACCAGGGTCGCGGGCTGGTCGGCGGTGGCGATGGCGGCCTTGACCGTCACCGTGGGCAGGCCGTTCCGCTGCATGATCAGCGGCTGTTCCGAGCCGTATTCCAGCGTCACCAGCGCGGCCAGCGGCACCACCCGCCCGTCGGGCAGGTTCAGCTGCAAGTTGCGGATCGAGGCCAGAGACTGGCGGTCGTCGGCCTGACCGCGCGCGACCACGTCGATCAGGAAGATGTCGTCGCGCAGCTGCGTCACGCCAACCCCGCTGAACAGCGCCGACAGGGCCTGGGCGATGTCCTGGCTGGTCACGCCCAACTGACGGGCCTGATCCTGGTCCACGACCAGCCGGACCATGCGCGCGGGCTCGTTCCAGTCCAGCGCGATGTCGCGCAGGCGCGGCTCGGTCGCCATCACGGTGGCCAGGCCCTGGGCCGCGTCGCGGGCGGCGTCGCTGTCGGGGCTGCTGACGCGGTACTGGACCGGCTTGCCGACCGGCGGGCCGATCTCGAGGTTCTTCACGTAGATGTCGACGCCCGGAAACTCCTCCGCCGCCAGCGCGGTCAGCCGCGCCTTGACGCGGTCGCGCGCGGCCAGGTCGGGGGTCTGGATCACGATCTGGCCCATGTTCGGACCCGCCGTCGGCACGTCCATCGACAGCACGAAGCGCGGCGCCCCCTGCCCCACATAGGAGGTCCAGAACAGCACGTCGTTATCGCCGGCAAGGCTGGCCTCCAGCCGGTCCATGTCTGCGCGGGTGCGCGCGATGGAGGCGTTCTGGCGTTCGGTGATGTCAACCAGCACCTCGGTCCGGTCGGAGGTCGGGAAGAACTGCTGCTCCACGAAGCGCATCCCCCAGACCGATGTCGCGAAGATCGCCAGCGTCACGGCGATGGTCAGCCATTTCAGCCGCATCGCCGCCCGCAGCAGCCCGTGGAAGGCGCGGCGCAACCGGCCCGGCCCCTTGTGGGCATGGCCCATGTCGGCCCGCAGGAAGGTCACGCCCAGCAGCGGCGCGAACAGCACCGCCACGATCCAGGACACGATCAGCGACACCGCGATGACCACGAACAGAGAGAAGGTGAACTCGCCCGCGGCCGAGCTGTTCAGCCCGATGGGGATGAAGCCCGCGACCGTCACCAGCGTCCCGGTCAGCATCGGGAAGGCGATGGAGGTCCAAGCATAGCTGGCCGCATCGGTCAGCGATTCGCCGATCTCCAGGCGCGAGATCATCGTCTCGATGGCGATCATCGCGTCATCGACCAGCAGGCCAAGCGCGATGATCAGCGCGCCAAGCGAGATCCGCTGCAGCGTGATGCCGTAGAGGTCCAGGATCACGAAGGTGATCGCCAGGCACAGCGGGATGGTCAGCGTCACCACAAGCCCCGCCCGAAGCCCGAGGCTGATGAAGCTGATGACCAGGACGATGGCCACGGCCTCGGCCAGGGCCTTGACGAAATGGCCCACCGCGTCCTCGACCACATGCGGCTGGTCGGCGAATTTCGCCATCTCGATGCCGATGGGCAGGTCGGCGGCGATGCGCCCCATCAGCGCATCCAGCTCCTCGCCGAACTCCAGGATGTTGCCGCCCTTGCGCATGCCCACCTGCAGGCCGATGGCAGGCTGCCCGTTATAGCGGAACAGCGATTGCGGCGGGTCCTGATAGCCGCGGGTGACCGTCGCCACGTCGCCCAGGTTGAAGAACCGCTCGCCCACGCGCAGGTTCACCGCTTCGATGGAGGCGGCGTCGTCGAACTGGCCGCCCACGCGGACCAGGATGCGCTCGGGGCCGGCCTCGATCACGCCGGACGGCGCGATGGCGTTCTGCTGGGCCAGCGTGCCGATCACCTGCGACTGGTTCAGCCCCAGGGCCGCCAGCCGGGCGGCGGAGAACTCCAGGAAGACCTGCTCGTCCTGCACGCCCAGAAGCTCGGTCTTGCCGGCGGCGTCCAGCGCGGAGACCTGCCGCCGGATCGCCTCGACCCGGTCGCGCAGCTCGCGCGGCGTGAAGCCGTCGGCGGTGAAGGCATAGATGTTGCCGAACACGTCGCCGAAATTGTCGTTGAACTGGAAGCCCGCGAATTCCTGCGGGAAATCGGGGCGGATGTCGCCCATCATCTGGCGCACGCGCTTCCAGACCTCGGGGACGGCAGGGCCGCGGATGGTCGGGTCCAGCTCGACATAGACGACCGCCTGTCCGGGGGTGGTGACGGAGCGGGTGAAGTCCAACTCGTCCAGCTCCTCCAGCTTGGTCTCGATGCGGGTGGTGACCTGCTTCAGCGTCTCGTCGATGGTGGCGCCGGGCAAGCCCGCGCCGATGATCATCGTCTTGATGGTGAAGTCCGGGTCCTCCTCGCGGCCCAGGTTCAGATAGCTGATCGTGCCCGCGATCATCGACACGATCAGCAGGAACCAGACGAAGCTGCGATGCTTCAGCGCCCAGTCGGACAGGTTGAAGCGGGTCTTGGGGGTGCTCACGGTTCCAGCCTCCGGCCGACGGGCTGGCCGGGGGCCAGGGAATTGACGCCGCGGATCACGACCTCGTCGCCCGCCTCCAGGCCCTGCGTGATGGACACGCGGCCACGGAAGGGGGCGGCGGCCTCGACCGCGACCGGATCGACGCGCGCGCCCGCATCGCTGCGGGTGACGCGCCAGACGGTGCTGACGCCGTCGCGGGCGACGACGGCTTCGGCCGGCAGCGACAGCGAGGGCGCATCGACCGAGCCGAAGCGCGCCCGGACCAGCGCGCCCAGCCGGAAGGGCGTGTCGGGCGGCAGGGTCAGGTACAGGCGTCGGGTGCGGGTCGCGCTGTCGGCGATGGGGTCGATGCGGTCCAGCACGGCGGTGACCTCGGTCTGCGGGTCGCTGCGCTGCCAGACGGTGAAGGCCGCGCCGGGCCCGATCCCGACCAGGGCCGGTTCGGGCAGGTCGATCACCACCTCGGGCGTGTTCTCTGCCGACAGCTGCAGCACCGGCGCACCGGCGCCCACCACCGCGCCCGGCGCCTCGTAGACGGCGCTGACCACCCCGGCAAAGGGCGCGGTCATGCGCGCGAAGCCCTCGGCATCCTCGGCCTGCAGCAGCTCGGAGCGGGCCTGATCGGCGGCGGCGGTCGCGGCGCTGGCGGCCTGCTGGGCCTGCTCCAGCTGCGCGGCGGAGGCCACGTTGCGCGCGGCCAGGGCCTGCGTGCGCTCCAGCGTGGCGCGGGCGGTGCGCTCCTGCACCTCGGCCGCGTCCAGGGCGGCGCGCGCGGCCCGCACCGTCGCGGCCAGATCGTCGGTCGAGAGCTGCGCCAGCAGGTCCCCCGCCGCCACCTTGTCGCCCAGATCGACGGGCCGCGCGATCATCCGGCCCAGCGCCTGAAAGCCCAGCTGCACCTGCGTGCGCGCCGCGACCATGCCGGGAATCCAGCGCGCGTCCAGGCCGCGATCGTCCACGATGACGCTGACCACGGGGCGCGGCGGCCCCTCGGGCGGCGCAGACTCCTCGCCGAAGGACAGCCAGCCGGGCAGCGACAGCGCCGCGGCGGGCCCCGCCGCCAGCATCAGCATCAGCGCGATCATCCCCGCCCTCATGGCGCATCCTCCGCGACGGGACGCACCTTGCGCCCCGGATAAAGCAGCTGCGATCCGTCGCCCACCACCCGCTGGCCCTCGCTCAGCCCGTCGGACAGCAGGATCACCCCGTCGCCGAAATGACCGATGGTGACCGGGGTCAGGGTGACGCGATCCTCCTCGTCCAGGGTCCAGACCGCGGGCCGGTCGCCGGTCCGCATCAGCGCGGTCCAAGGGACAGCGACGCCCTGGTCCAGATCCATCGCCAGATGCCCGCGCACCGACGCGCCCAGCAGCGCGGTCTGGCCGGGCACGTCGTCGATGCGGGCGCGCACGGTGACGGTGCCGGTCTCGGGGTCGATCAGCGGCGAGACCTCGGTGACGCGTCCGGTCATCTCGGGTCCCGCGATGTCCAGCGTCTCCAGCCGGACCTCGCGGCCCAGGACCCCGCGCAGCAGCGGGTCGTCGGGGGCCTGGAACACCGCCTCAAGGCCGGGCAGCACCGCAAGGCTGAGCGCCGGCTGCGCGGCGGCGACGACCTGGCCGGGGGCGATCTGCTTGGCGGTGACGACGGCCTCGGAGGGCGCGCGCAGCACGGTGTCGTCCAATGCGCGGCGCGCCTGCTCCACCGCCGATTCGGCGCGTTCCAGCCCGCCCTCGGCCTGGGACAGCGCCTGTTCTGCCTGATCGGCAGCGGCCCGCGTGCCGACCCCGCGCGCCAGCAGCGCCTCGGCCCGCTCCTGCGCCTGGCGCGCCTGCTCGACCCCCGCCCGCGCGGCGGCAAGGCCCGCATCGGCGGCGTTCAGCGCCTGATCCTGCTGGACCGCGTTAAGCCGGGCCAGGGGCTGGCCCGCCGCGACCCGGTCGCCCTCCGCGACCAGCACCTCGGTCACGCGCCCACCCTGCCGGAAGCCCAGCTCCAGCGTGTCCACCGCCTCGATCTGCCCCGAGAGCTGCATGTCCAGCGCCAGGGGCTCGGAGCGCGCGGTGACGGTGGTGACCAGCAGGTCCTGCGCGGCCGCCGGGAACGGTCCCGCCAGCACGGCCATCAGGAGGAGAAGACGGTCAGGCTTCGGCATGGGACCTCCCGGCGCGACAGATGATACCGATCTGTGAGCGCTTTCGAACTTTTTGACAAGCCCCCTTCCCTCAGGTCACGGCCGCCTTGCGGTGGAATGACGCGTCGTCCCAGCTGCCGTCGCGCAGGATGCGGGCCAGCACCTCGACCGCGCGGGCCACGTCGTCCAGATCGTTGTAGAGCGGCGCGAAGCCGAACCGCAGCACGTCGGGCGCGCGGAAATCGCCCACCACCCCCGCCGCGATCAGCGCCTGCATCACGGCATAGCCCTGCGGATGGCGGAAGCCCACCTGCGACCCGCGTTGCGCCGGGTCGCGCGGGCTGTTCAGGACCAGGTCGGGGCACTGCGCCTCGACCCCCGCGATAAAGGCCTCGGTCAGCTCGATGGAGCGCGCGCGCAGCGCGGCCATGTCCACCTGATCCCAGATGTCCAGCGACGCCTCCAGCGCGCTCAGCGCGATGACCGGGGGCGTGCCCACGCGCATCCGCTCGATCCCCGGCGCGGGGCGGTATTCCCGGTCGAAGGCGAAGGGCGCGGCATGGCCCATCCAGCCCTGCAGGATCGGCTCGGCAGCGTCGGCATGGCGCGGATGGGTCCAGATGAAGGCCGGCGCCCCCGGCCCGCCGTTCAGGTACTTGTAGGTGCAGCCCACCGCGAAATCGGCATCCGACCCCAGCAGGTCCACATCCACCGCCCCCGCCGAATGGGCCAGATCCCAGATGGCCAGCGCGCCCGCCTCATGCGCCCGCGCGGTCAGGGCGGGCATGTCGTGGCGGCGGCCGGTGCGGTAATCGACCTCGGTCAGCATCAGCACGGCCAGATCGGGGCCGATGGCCGCCTCGACCTCCTCGGGCGCCACCACGCGCAGGGTCGCGCCCAGGGCCCGCGCGATCCCCTCGGCGACATAGAGGTCCGACGGAAAGTTGCCGCTGTCCGACAGGATCACCCGCCGGCCGGGCCGCAGGGCAAGCGCCGCACTCAGCGCCTGGAACACCTTGATCGACAGCGTGTCGCCCATCACCACCTGGCCGTCCCCCGCGCCGATCAGCCGGGCGATGCGGTCGCCGACCTTGCGCGGCTGGACATACCAGCCCGCCCTGTTCCACCCGGTGATCAGCATCTCCGACCATTCGTCGGCCATCATGGTCGCGACCCGGTCGGCGGCGGCGCGGGGCATCGGCCCCAGGGAATTGCCGTCCAGATAGGTCATGCCGTCGGGCAGATGGAATGCGGCGCGGGTCTTGGTGAAATCGGTCATCATGTGCTCCCTCTTGACGCGACGATAGCGCCGCGATTGGCTGCCCGAAAGAGGGGGAACCATGCTCTATCAGATCACCGATTGGGACGACGCCTACGCGAATGGCGCGCATATCCCGAATGCCGACAGCTATGTCCCCCGCTGGACCGAGGCGGCGGCGGCCTTCCGCGAGGCCCATCCGCCGCAGGAGCTGGGCCGGGGGCACCTGTTCCTGCCCGAGGGTGACCCGCGCGGGCTGATGGTCTTCATCCATGGCGGCTACTGGATGCGGTTCGATCCGACGCTGTGGTCGCATCTGGCCGCGGGCGCGCTGGCGGCGGGCTGGGCCTGCGCGATGCCGGGCTATCCCCTGGCGCCGGAGGCGCGCATCGCGGACATGACCCCCATCGTCGCGGAGCAGATCGCAGAGGCGGCGGGCCGCGTGGCGGGGCCTCTGGCGCTGACCGGTCATTCCGCGGGCGGGCATCTGGCGGCGCGGATGATCTGTCCGGGCGTCCTGCCCGATGCGGTGGCCGCGCGCGTCACCGCCTGTGTGCCCATCTCTCCGCTGACCGACCTGCGCCCGCTGATGCGCACGGCGATGAACGCCACCCTGCGCCTGGACGCGGCCGAGGCCGCATCCGAAAGCCCGGCCCTGCTGGAGCCCCGCGCGGGCATCCCGGTCACCACCTGGGTCGGCGGGGCCGAAAGGCCGGAGTTCATCCGCCAAGCGCGGCTGCTGGCGGATGTCTGGGCGGGGCTGGGGGCGGCGACCGAGTGCGTCATCGACCCCGGCCGCCACCATTTCGACGTGATCGAGGCGCTGGCGGACCCCGCCAGCCCCCTGATGCGACGCCTGCTGGATCAGAGCGGCTTGCGATAGTCGAATTCGTCGGGGTCCGGCCCGGTCCGGTGCCCCCGGTCCAGCGCGTCGATGGCCGCCATCTCCTCGGGCGTCAGGGTGAAGTCCAGCACGTCGAAGTTCTCGGCCAGCCGCTCGGGCTTTTCCGATTTCGGAATGACCGACAGGCCGTGCTGAATGTGCCAGCGCAGGATCACCTGCGCCACCGTCCGGCCCGTGCGCGCCGCCGCGTCGCGGATCGCGGGCGCGTCGAAGCTGTCGCCGCGGCCCAGCGGGGTCCAGCTCTGCGTGACGATGCCCAGCTGCTTGTTCACCGCCCGCATCTGCTCCTGCGTCAGCGATGGGTGCAGCTCGATCTGGTTAAGCGCGGGCGCCACGCCCGTCTCGTCGATCAGGCGGCGCAGATGCGGCTCATGGAAGTTCGCGACGCCGATCGAGCGCACACGGCCCTCGTCCCGCAGGCGGATCAGCGCCTTCCAGGTCTCGACATAGGCGTCCAGCGCCGGCAGCGGCCAGTGGATCAGGTAGAGGTCCAGATAATCCAGCCCCGACCGCTCCATCGTCGCGTCGAAGGCCCGCAGCGCCGCGTCATGACCCTGCGCATCGTTCCACAGCTTGGAGGTGACGAAGATCTCGTCCCGCGCCACGTCGCTGTCGCGGATGCCCGCGCCCATCCCCGCCTCGTTCTTGTAGGCCGCCGCGCCGTCGATCAGCCGGTATCCCACGCGCAGCGCCTCGGCCACCACGGCGGGGGTCTTCGCGTCGTCGATCTGCCAGATGCCGGTGCCCAGCTGGGGCATGGTGCGGCCGTCGTTCAGGGTCATCATCGGTTGGGTCATGCTGTCGTCCTTTCGGCTTCGGCCCACCCAACGCGCCGCGCCCCGGGGCGGGTTCATGCGACAAAATCACCCGTCCGTGCGCCGGTCAGCGCCAGAAGCCGGTCGGGCGCGATGGCAAAGACATGGCGCGGCGTTCCCGCCGCCGCCCAGACCTGCGCGAAATCCGCCAGGCGCGGATCCCAGAACGCCCGCACCGGCGACAGATGCCCGACCGGCGCGACCCCGCCGATGGCAAAACCCGTCCGCGCGCGCACCAGCGCCGCATCCGCCCGGCCCAAGGCCTCGCCCGCCAGCGCCGCGGCCTTGGCCGGATCGACCCGGTTGCCGCCCGCGGTCAGGAACAGCAGGACCGAGTCGCTGTCGGTGCCGTGAAAGATGATCGACTTGGCGATCTGGTCCAGCGCGCAGCCCACCGCATCGGCGGCGTCAGGGGCGGTGCGGGTGCTGCCCGGCATCTCGCGGATCTCCGCCGCGACCCCCGCCGCATCCAGGGCCGCGCGGACCCGTTCCAGACTGTCGCTCATCCCCGGCCCTCTCTTGCCGCGCGCAGCCTAGCGGGCGCGCCGCCCGCGTGGAACCCCCCGCCCCGGCGGCGGTTGTGCGGGATGCGGCCCCTCCGTCGCGAAAGGCAGCCCATGGATCAACCGGTCATCCCCTTCGATCTGGCCCGGATGTTTCTGGGCGAGCATCCCCCACTCTTCTATGCCGAGATCCTGGTCCGCACCCTGCTGATCTACATCTATGCGCTGCTGATGATCCGCTGGATCGGCGGGCGGGGCGTGGCGCAGCTGTCGATGGTCGAGTTCCTGCTGGTCATCGCCCTGGGGTCCGCCGTGGGCGACGCGATGTTCTATCCCGACGTGCCGCTGCTGGCGGCAATGGCGGTCATCACCACGGTCGTGGCGCTGAACAAGGTGCTGGACCGGCTGATCGTGCATTTCGACCGCGCCAAGCGGGTGATCGACGGGCGGCCCATCGCGCTGGTCCTGGACGGGCGCATCCTGTCCGACGTGGCCGGTCATCGCGACCTGGGACTGGCCGAGATCAAGGCGATGCTGCGCCTGGCGGGCGTCTCGAACCTGGGAGAACTGCGCGCCGCCTATCTGGAGGCGGGGGGCGGTCTGTCGGTCTTCCGCCGCGCCGTGCCGCAGCTGGGCCTGTCGCTGCTGCCGCCCGAGCATCTCTTGAACGGGCCGCCCGCCCCGGCAAAGGCGCTTGCGATGAACGGTCAGACATGCTGTTCCCTCTGCGGTGCGCTCTCGGGCGCGCAGATCATCGCCACCCGTGCGCGCTGTCCCGACTGCGGGGGCCGCATGTGGCAGGCGCCCGAATGGCCCGAGGGGGCCGACAGCGCCCAGGGCGGCGCCAAACCGATGGAGTAAGCCATGAAGGTCTTCACGCTGGTGGTCGAACTGGGCAGGCGCGCGGGCGACGGGCTGCCCAAGGGCGCGACCGGGGCGGGGCTGGTCTGCTATGCCGCCGGCCATGACGAACCCGAGGCCGTGCGCGAGACCGTGGCCATCCTGAAGCAGGCCGAGATGGCCCCCCTGGACGTCACCGGCTATGGCACGCTGGAGGAGCGGCTGGCCGAGGGCCATGAGATCGACGAGGCCGAGCGCGCCCTGATGGAGCGCGCCCTGGCCGAGAATGCCGTCATCATCGCCCAGATGACGCCCTGGTTCGGCGAGGCGCCGGACTCGGAATCGCTGCTGCATTAACCGTGCTACCCAAGCGGGAAAGCTTGGTCTAGACTGCCGGGCAATGACCAGATCCGGGCCCGAAATCCGGACATATTCCACTCGGCAGTCCAAGACAGGCACCTGACATGACCCTTTCCCGCTTCCTTCTGTCCACCACCTTGATCGGCGCGCTGGCCGCCTGTGCATCGCCGATATCGCGCATGCCCGCCGCGGGCGGCCCCCGCGCGCCCGCCGACGTGACCGTGACCCCGATCCCCCCCGCCAATCCCGGCGACGAGGCCGGTCTGCAGCGGTTCGTCCAGCAGTTCCGCGCCCGCGCCCTGTCCTCGGGCGTCTCGGCCGGGACCTATGACCGCGCCATGGCGCTGGCCCGCTACAACCCCGAGGTGATCCGCCTGGACCGCCGCCAGGCGGAATTCTCGCGCCCGGTCTGGCTGTACCTGGACAGCGCCGTGTCGGACGTGCGCATCACCACCGGCCGTCAGAAGCTGGCGCAGCTGAACCCCGTGCTGGCCCGGATCGAGGCGCAGTACGGCGTCCCGCGCGAGATCGTGCTGGCGGTCTGGGGGATGGAATCGAACTTCGGCGCCAATCGCGGCCGGATGCAGATCATCCCGTCGCTGACCACGCTGGCCTATGACGGCCGCCGCGGAGAGATGTTCCAGAACCAGCTGATCGCCGCGCTGCAGATCCTTCAGGCGGGCGACACCGACCCCCAGCACATGCTGGGCAGCTGGGCGGGCGCGATGGGGCATACCCAGTTCATGCCGACCTCCTATCTGGAATACGCGGTCGACTTCAACGGCGACGGCCGCCGCGACATCTGGTCCGAGGACCCGACCGATTCGCTGGCCTCGACCGCAGCCTATCTGGCGCGCAGCGGCTGGCAGCGCGGCGCGACCTGGGGCGCCGAGGTCCGCCTGCCCGCGAACTTCAACATGGGCCTGATCGGCAAGGGCACCCGGCGGTCGGCCGGCGACTGGTCGGCACAGGGCGTGCGCACCATGTCGGGCGGCGGGCTGCCGGCGGGCAACGGCTCGATCATCATGCCGGCGGGGGCGCGGGGGCCCGCCTTCTTCATCACCGACAACTTCCGGTCGATCCTGCGCTACAACAATTCGGACAACTACGCCTTGGGCGTGTCCTACCTGGCGGAGCGCATCGCGGGCCGTCCGGGCATCCAGGGCGCCTGGCCGCGCCAGGACCGCACCCTGTCCACCGCCGAACGCCAGGAGATCCAGCAGCGCCTGGCGCAGCGCGGCTTCTATCAGGGAGAGATCGACGGCCTGTTCGGTTCGGCCACGATGGAATCGGTCTCGGCCTTCCAGCGGTCCATCGGCGTGACGCCGGACGGCTATCCGACCTCGATCCTGCTGGACCAGCTGCGCCGGTGAGCGCAGGCGACGGCCTCGCCCCGGCGGGGCCGTTTTCGAACGCGGAGCGCGCGGCGGTCTATCGCGCGATCCGCGAACGCCGCGACGTGCGCGGCCAGTTCCGCCCCGACCCGGTCGACCCCGCGACCCTGCGCAGCCTGCTGCAGGCGGCGCATGACGCGCCGTCCGTCGGGCTGTCGCAGCCGTGGAACTTCATCCTGATCCGCGACTCGGCGCTGCGCGGGCGCATCCATGACGCCTTCGCCGCGGCCAATGCCGAGGCCGCCGACCGCTTTCCCGACCGCAAGGCGCTCTATTCGTCGCTGAAGCTGGAGGGCATCCTGCAAGCGCCGGTCAACCTGTGCATCACCTGCGACCGCACGCGGGGCGGCGCGCATGTGCTGGGCCGCACCCATGACCCGGCGTCCGACCTCTATTCCACCGCCTGCGCGGTGCAGAACCTGTGGCTGGCCGCGCGGGCCGAAGGCATCGGGGTGGGATGGGTCAGCATCTTTCGGCCCGACGACCTTCGCGGTCTGCTGCACCTGCCCGACCATGTGGTGCCGGTGGCCTATCTGTGCATCGGCCATGTCACCGAACTCTACCGCCAGCCCGAACTGCAAAGCCGGGGCTGGGCAGCGCGCCTGCCGCTGGACGAGCTGATCCTGGAGGATCGCTGGCCCGCGCCCTAGGCCAGATGGGGGCGGAAGGCGCCCAGCACCTCGGCATAGACAGCGCGCTTGAAGGGCACGATGCTGTCCAGCACGTCCGCCGCCCGCATCCACCGCCACTGGTCGAACTCCGGATGGGCGGTGTCGATGCGGATGTCGCCATCCTGGCCCAGGAACCGCAGCGCCAGCCATTTCTGGCACTGACCGCCATAGCGGCCCTTCCAGATCCGGCCGACGATCTCGGGCGGCAGGTCGTAGAAGACCCAGCCCGGCGTCTCGTCCAGCACCTCGACCAGGGAGGCATCCACGCCGGTCTCCTCGGTCAGCTCGCGCAAGGCGGCCTCGCGCGGGGTCTCTCCGGGGTCGATCCCGCCCTGGGGCATCTGCCAGGCGGGCGGCTGGTCGGGCGCGCGGTCGATCCGCCGACCGGCAAAGACCAGCCCCGCGCGGTTGATCAGCACGACCCCCGCGCAGGGGCGGTAAGGCAGGCCGCCCGGCCCGGTCCGCTCGGGGATCATCCCTGATCGGCCGCGTCGTCGTCCTGCCCGGTCGCACCCTCGCCGGTCACGGCAGGGGTGGCGGAGGCGGGCACCTGGTCGGCGCGGAAATCCACCGCCGCCAGACCCTTCAGGACGTCCACCGCATAGGCGAGCTGGTAATCCTCCTCGCGCAGGGCGGCGGTGGCCTCGACCTCGGCGGCCTCCTCCTCCATCTGCTTGCGCATCTCGTCGCTGACATCGTTGCCCAAGGCGCCGCGCAGATCGGCCTCGGACCGGCTGAAGTCGCTGTTGCTGCGGGCCTCCGGCTCCTCGGCCTCGGGGGCCGGGGCGGGCTGGGCCACCAGGATGTCGGGCTGCACGCCCAGGGCCTGGATCGACCGGCCCGACGGGGTGAAGTAGCGCGCCGTGGTCAGGCGGATGGCGCTGTCGGCGGTGACCGGCATCACCGTCTGGACCGAGCCCTTGCCGAAGGACTTCTCGCCCACGACGATGGCGCGGCGATGATCCTGCAGCGCGCCCGCGACGATCTCGGAGGCGCTGGCCGAACCGCCGTTGATCAGCACGACCATCGGCTTGCCCTGCGCCAGATCGCCGGCCTCGGCGTTCCAGCGCTCGCTTTCCTCGGGGTTGCGGCCGCGGGTGCTGACGATCTCCCCGGCATCCAGGAAGGCATCGCTGACGCTGATCGCCTGGTTCAGCAGACCGCCGGGATTGTTGCGCAGGTCCAGCACGAAGCCGGTCACCCGCTCGATCCCGCCCGCCTCCTTGACGGCCTTGTCCAGCTCGGCGCGCAGCGTGTCATAGGTCTCGTCGTTGAAGGTCGAGACGCGCAGCACCACCGCATGGCCCTCCACGCGCGACCGCACCACGGTCAGCTTGATCGTGTCGCGGGCCATGGTCAGGTCGAACGGCTCGCTCTCGCCCTCGCGCAGGATGGTGATGGTGATGTCGGACCCGACCGGGCCGCGCATCATCTCGACCGCGTCGTCCAGGGGCAGGCCCAGCAGC
Source organism: Paracoccus sp. NIOT.M2S5SZ12 (assembly GCF_057748165.1). Lineage (NCBI taxonomy): Bacteria > Pseudomonadati > Pseudomonadota > Alphaproteobacteria > Rhodobacterales > Paracoccaceae > Paracoccus > Paracoccus sp. NIOT.M2S5SZ12. The sequence continues at coordinate 111,705 of NZ_JBYLFR010000004.1, read as the reverse complement.
GATTCGCCGTTCACATGGGTGATGAAATCGCCCGGCTGCACGCCCGCATTGGCGGCCGGCGTGTCGTCGATCGGGGCCACGACCTTGACCAGGCCCTCCTCCTGGCTGACCTCGATGCCCAGCCCGCCGAAGCTGCCGCGGGTCTGGGTCTGCATGTCCTCGTAGTCGTTGGCCGACAGGAAGCTGGAATGCGGGTCCAGCGAGGTCAGCATGCCGTTGATCGCGGCCTCGATCAGCTCCTTGTCCTCGGGCGCCTCGACATAGTCGGTGCGGATGCGCTCGAAGATGTTCCCGAACAGCTCCAGCTGCTGATAGACCGAGGCGTTGCCCTCGGCGGTCTCCTGCGCCAGCAGCGGTCCGGCGATCTGCGTGGTCGCCAGGGCTCCGGCCAGAACGCCCCCCAGGCCTGCGATCAGATAGTGTCTCATGGCGGTCTTTCCTGCCTCAGTCCTGTTGCGGCTCGACGACGGGATTCAGCACGAACCAGTCGGCGGGGTCCAGCGTTTCGTTGCCCTGGCGCAGCTCCAGATACAGCGTCTCGCTGCGTCCGGCCTGCGCCCCCTGGGCGGCATTGGCGACGAATTGCGAGCCGAACTCCTGGGCGGGGGCCTCCATGCCCCCCATCAGACCGACCGGATCGCCCGCCTTCAGAACGTCACCCACCTCTCCGAAGACCTGGGCCAGGCCCGCGAAGATCATAAGATAGCCGCGCGATGGTTCGGTGATCATCACATTGCCGTAATCCAGGAACGGCCCGCGATAGCGGATTGTCGCAGGCCAGGGCGTCTGCACCAGGGCCGCGGGCGCGGTGGCGATGACCCAGCCCGGACGGCTGACCCCGGCGGCGTCGGGTTCGTTGTAGGGGCGCAGGATGGTGCCCACCACCGGCAGGGGCAGGCTGCCCTGCGCCCCTTCGAAATCCTCCATGGGCGGGCCGACATCGTCCTCCATCCGGGCGATGCCGGTGGCAAAGTCCTCCAGGCTCTGGGCGGCGGTGCGCAGCGCCTGCAGCTCCTCGGGCTCCTCGCCATAGCGGACCGGCATGGAGCTGCGGTCGGTGACCGCGCTGGCCAGCAGCCGCCGCGCCTCCTGGACCGAGGCCAGCCCGCTGCCCAGCATGCCCGCCGCATTGGCCTGCAATTCGCGCACCGTGGCGATCTCGTCCAGCTCGTCCTGCAGCGATTCCGCCTCGGCGCGCAGGCCCGGCGTCACGCCCGACAGCAGCATCCCGGAGCGCGCATTGGCCAGCGCCCCCGCGGGATGCAGCAGCATGGTCGATTCGGGGCTCTGCTGCAGGGCGGTCATCGCGCCCAGCACGCCAGCCAGGCGGTCGCGCTGCGCCTCGAAGCGGTCGCGCAGCTCGGCCTCGCGCAGGCTGGCCTGGCGCAGACCGTCGCGCAGCGCGGCCAGGCCCAGCTCATAGCCGCGGATCACCTCGGTCAGGGCCACGACCTGGTCGTCGGCGCTGACCGCCTCGCCCAGTTGACCCAAGGCCGCGCGCAGCAGCGCCGCGGCGGCCTCGGCATCGGCGACAGCGCGGTTGGCGGGCGTCAGCTGCGGCGCATCGGCCTGCGCATGGGCGGGCAGGCCCAAGGCGGGGGCCAGACCCAGCCCCAGGCACAGCGTCAGGACAAGGCGCGCGCTCATCGGCAGATCAGGCTTTCCCCGGTCATTTCGGCCGGCTTCTTGAGCCCCATCAGGTCCAGGACGGTGGGCGCCAGATCGGCCAGCCGCCCGTCGCGCAGCCCGACCGCATCCGGCGCGCCATAGACGATGACCGGCACCGGGTTCAGCGTGTGCGCCGTATGCGGCCCGCCCGTCGCGGGGTCGATCATCTGTTCGCAATTGCCGTGATCGGCGCAGATCACCGCCGCCCCGCCCGCGGCGTCCAGCGCCTCCAGCATGCGGCCCAGGCCCCGGTCCACCGCCTCGCAGGCGCGGGCGGCGGCGGCCAGATCGCCGGTATGGCCCACCATGTCGGGATTGGCATAGTTCACCACGATCAGGTCGTAGCCCTGCCCGATCACCGCGACCAGCGTCTCGGTCACCTCGGCCGAGGCCATCTCGGGCGCCAGGTCATAGGTGGCGACGTTCGGGCTTTTCGGCATGTGGCGGTCCTCGCCCGGTTCGGGCGTCTCCTTGCCGCCGTTCAGGAAGAAGGTCACATGCGGATATTTCTCGGTCTCGGCCAGGCGGAACTGGCGCAGCCCCTGCGCCGCGACCCAGGCGCCCAGCGTGTTGACAACCTGCCGCTTGGGGAAGGCGGTGCGCATGAAGGCGTCGTGGCGGGTCGAATAGTCGACCATGCCCAGCATCATCGCCCAGTCGGGCCGCGCGCCCGCGTCGAACCCGTCGAAGCCCGGCTCGCCCAGCGCCGACAGGATCTCGCGCGCGCGGTCGGCGCGGAAGTTCAGGCAGAAGACCCCGTCCCCGTCACGGGCCCCGGCATAGCCGTCGATCACGAAGGGGGTCACGAATTCGTCCGTCTCGCCGCGCGCATGGGCGGTGGCGATGGCCGTGGCCGCATCGGGCGCGGCCTCTCCCTCGGCCGCGACGATGGCGCGGAAGGCGCGCTCGACCCGGTCCCAGCGGGTGTCGCGGTCCATCGCGTAATAGCGCCCGATGACCGTGCCGATCCGCGCGCCCTGCGGCAAGCCCTCCGTCAGCGTGGCCAGAAAGCCCGGCGCGCTGTCGGGGGCCACGTCGCGGCCGTCGGTGATCGCGTGGATGACCACCGGCACGCCCGCCCCGGCCACCGCCCGCGCCGCTGCCAGCACATGGGTCAGATGCCCGTGCACGCCGCCATCCGAGATCACGCCCAGAAGATGCGCCGTCCCGCCCGTCCGTTTCAGCGTGTCGATGAAGCCGGTCAGCGCCTCGTTGCGGGCGAAGCTGCCATCTTCGATCGCCAAGTCGATCTGGCCCAGATCCATCGCGACCACGCGGCCCGCGCCGATATTCGTGTGGCCGACCTCGGAATTGCCCATCTGCCCCTTGGGCAGGCCCACGTCCGGGCCGAAGGTCGTCAGCGTGGCATGCGGGCAGTCGCGCATCAGGCGGTCGAAATGCGGCGTCGCGGCGCGGTCGGGCGCGCTCTGCTCGGGGCGCTCGGAGAGGCCCCAGCCGTCAAGGATGCACAGGATCACGGGTTTGGTCATCGGAGCCTCGCGGTTTTGCCCTCTCTATCGCCGCCGGGCGCGCGCGGCAACCAAGGGACCGGGGGCCAGCCCCCGGACCCCCGGGATATTTGCGTGAAGAAGAAGCCCGGCCGGATCACGCGCGATGATAGGGAGAGCCCGCTAGGATCGTGGCGGCGCGATAGAGCTGTTCGGCCAGCATCACCCGGACTAGCAGATGCGGCCAGACCATGCGGCCCAGGCTGATCTGCCAGTCGGCGCGGGTGCGCAGGGACGGGTCCAGCCCGTCCGCACCGCCGATCACGAAGCAGACATCGCGGGCCCCGTCGCGCCAGGCGGCGAGGCGCGCGGCGAATTCGGGCGAGGTCGGCTGATCGCCGCGCTCGTCCATCATCACCACGGCGGCACCGGGCGGGATGGCGCGCGACAGCAGCTCCGCCTCGGCGGCCATGGTGCCGGCGCGGCGATCCTCGACCTCGTGGACCGAGACGGGCGGCAGGCCGAGGCTGCGACCGGTCTTGGCGAAACGCTGGAGATAGTCGCCGACCAGCGCCGCCTCGGGGCCGGATTTCAGCCGCCCCACGGCGGCGATGTCGATGCGCATCAGCCCTGCGGCTGATAGCCCGAGGTCGGCGCGGTCTCGCGCACGCGGGCCAGCGCGTCGGCCGGCAGCCACATCTTCTCCAGCTGATAGAACTCGCGCACCTCGGGGCGGAACACGTGCACGATCACGTCATCGGTGTCGATCAGCACCCAATCGCCGGCATCCTTGCCCTCGATCCGGGGGCTGCGCCCGGTGACCTGCTTGACGCGCTCGGCCAGCTTCTCGGCGATGGCGCCCACCTGGCGCGAGCTGCGGCCTGATGCGATCACCATGTGATCGGCGATGGCGGTGCGGCCGCGCAGATCGATGGACACGATGTCCTCGGCCTTGTCGTCATCCAGGGATTTCAGCACCAGATCCAGCATCTGGTCGCTGGTTGGCGCGGTCGAGGTCGGCCGACCGGCCGACGGGACGTCTTGTGACAGGGTTTCATCCTCCGGTCCGCGCGCCGATAGCCCCCGGCGCCGGGGTTCCCCCAACATAGCATCTTTTCGCCCCGTCTCAATCGCCCGCGGCATTTTCCTGGGGTCGGACGCGCTTGCCAGCGGGCGGATGCTGGCCTAATCTGGCCCGATGATGCGTTATTTCGACATCCATGACCGCGCCCGCCTGCCGGGCCGCTTCTACGGCGAGATGCTGGGCGTGACCGCTCAGGGGTGAGGGCTGCGCGCCCTTCACCCCATTTCCGCATCACAGCCGAAAGACCTCAGCCATGACCGCACGCACGCTTTACGACAAGATCTGGGACGCCCATGTGGTGGATCGCCAGGAGGACGGCACCTGCCTTCTGTATATCGACCGCCATCTGGTCCATGAGGTGACCAGCCCGCAGGCCTTCGAGGGCCTTCGCATGACCGGCCGAAAGGTCCGCGCGCCCGAGCGCACCATTGCGGTGCCCGATCACAACGTGCCCACCACGCTGGACCGCCAGCAGCGCATCGACAACGAGGAAAGCCGCATCCAGGTCGATGCGCTGGACCGCAACGCCCGCGAGTTTGGGGTGCACTACTATCCGGTGACGGACATCCGGCAGGGCATCGTGCATATCGTCGGCCCCGAACAGGGCTGGACCCTGCCCGGCATGACCGTCGTCTGCGGTGACAGCCATACTGCGACGCATGGCGCCTTCGGGGCGCTGGCGCACGGCATCGGCACGTCGGAGGTCGAGCATGTGCTGGCCACCCAGACCCTGATCCAGGCCAAGTCCAAAAACATGAAGGTCGAGATCACCGGCCGTCTGGCCCCCGGCGTGACCGCCAAGGACATCGTCCTGCGCATCATCGCCGAGACCGGCACCGCGGGCGGCACCGGCCATGTCATCGAATATTGCGGCGAGGCGATCCGCAACCTATCGATGGAAGGCCGCATGACCATCTGCAACATGGCCATCGAGGGCGGCGCCCGCGCCGGTCTGATCGCGCCGGACGAGGTCACGTTCAATTATGTCAAGGGCCGCCCCCATGCGCCAAAGGGCGCGCAATGGGAGGCCGCCGTCGCCTGGTGGAAGACGCTGTTCAGCGACGAGGGCGCGCATTTCGACAAGGTCCTGACGATCCGCGCCGAAGACATCGCGCCCACCGTTACCTGGGGCACCTCGCCCGAGGACGCGCTGCCCATCACCGCGACCGTTCCCGCCCCCGAAAGCTTCGCGGGCGGCAAGGTCGAGGCCGCGCGCCGGTCGCTGGACTACATGGGCCTGACCGCCGGGACGCCGCTCACGGAGATCGCCATCGACGCGGTCTTCATCGGCAGCTGCACCAATGGACGGATCGAGGACCTGCGCGCCGCCGCCGAGGTGCTGCGCGGGCGCACGCTGGCGCCGGGCGTGCGCGGCATGGTCGTGCCCGGATCGGGCCTGGTGCGCGCCCAGGCCGAGGAGGAGGGGCTGGACGTCATCTTCACCAATGCCGGGTTCGAATGGCGCCTTGCGGGCTGTTCGATGTGCCTGGGCATGAATCCCGACCAGCTGAAACCGGGCGAACGCTGCGCCGCGACCTCGAACCGCAACTTCGAGGGGCGTCAGGGCTACAAGGGCCGCACCCATCTGATGTCGCCCGCGATGGCGGCAGCGGCAGGCGTCACCGGACGCCTGACCGATATCCGCGAACTCGCAGCGCAGCCCGCCTAAAGGACAGATCATGGACAAGTTCACCACCCTGACCGGCATCGCGGCCCCCATGCCGCTGGTCAACATCGACACCGACATGATCATCCCCAAGCAGTTCCTGAAGACCATCAAGCGGTCGGGCCTGGGCGTGAACCTGTTCGACGAGCTGCGCTATGACCGCGAGGGCCGCGAGATCCCCGATTTCGTCCTGAACCGGCCCGCCTATCGCGACGCCCAGATCCTGATCGCGGGCGACAATTTCGGCTGCGGCAGCTCGCGCGAACATGCGCCCTGGGCGCTTCTGGATTTCGGCATCCGCTGCGTGATCTCGACCAGCTTCGCGGACATCTTCTTCAACAACTGCTTCAAGAATGGCATCCTGCCGGTGGTCCTGCCCCAGGAGGCGGTCGACGCGCTGATGCGCGACGCCGAGAAGGGCGCGAATGCCCGCCTGACCGTCGATCTGGCGGCCCAGACCGTGACCGGCGCCGACGGCACGGCCTATGGGTTCGACATCGACCCGTTCCGCAAGCATTGCCTGATGAACGGGCTGGACGATATCGGCCTGACCATGGAGAAGGCCCCCGCCATCGACAGCTTCGAAAGCGCCATGGCGCAGGCCCGCCCCTGGATCTGAGGTCCGTGGATTTAAGGGCGCTGGCCCTTCTGGTCCTCGCCACGCCGGCGGGGGCCGAGACCCTGCGCGTCGCCACCTGGGACCCCGGCCTGACGCGGGACGGGCCGGGGCTGCTCTTGCGCGACATCGGGCGGGACGATCCGCAGGTGCGGGCGGCGGCGCAGGTCATCGCCCATGCCGCGCCCGATGCGATCCTGCTGACCGGGCTGGACTGGGACCTGGACGGGCGCGCGCTGGCGGCTTTCGCGGACCTGCTGGCGGCGCAGGGCCATGCGATGCCGCATCGCCACGCCTCCCAGCCCAATACCGGCCTGCCCACCGGGCGCGACATGGATGGCGATGGGCGCGCAGGCAGAGCGCGCGATGCGCAGGGCTATGGCGCCTTCACCGGCCAGGGCGGCATGGCGATCCTGTCGCGCCTGCCCATCGCGGGGGTCACCGACCATACCGCTGGGCTGTGGCGCGACATGCCGGGCAACCGCATGCCCGACAGCCCCTACGCCGACATCCAGCGCCTGTCGACCACCGCGCATTGGGACGTGGCGCTGACCACGCCCACCGGGCCGCTGCATCTTCTGGCCTTCGCGGCGACCCCCCCGGCCTTCGAGCCGCGCAACACGCACCGCAACCATGACGAGGCCGCCTTCTGGCTGGACCACCTCCCAGACGCGCGCTTCGTGATTCTGGGCAACGTGAACCTGGACCCGGCGGATGGCCACGGAGATCCGGCCGCGCTGGCGGCCCTGCTGGCCGTCACGCAGGACCCGCAGCCGCGCGGCACCTGGCAGCCGCCCCAGACCGGGCCGAATGCCGCGCAGCAGGGCGATCCGGCGCTGGACACCGCGGAATATGCGCGCGCGCCGGGGAACCTGCGGCTGGATTACGTGCTGCCCGCGACAGCGCTGCGGGTGCTGGACGCGGCCGTGATCTGGCCCGCGCCTGACGATCCGCTGGCCGAATCCGTGGCGCTGGCCTCGCATCGCAAGCTGGTCTGGGTCGATCTAGACCTCGAATGAGGTGACCGCGCCCCAGGCCGCGTCCAGATCCGCGCCCGTCACGCAATAGGGCGGCAGCACATAGACCGTGTTCCCCAAAGGCCGCAGCAGTACGCCACCGTCCAGGCAATGCGCGCGCATCCGCGGTCCGACCTCGGACAGGTAGCCGCCCTCGGGGACCACCAGATCGGCCGCGGCGATGGTCCCGCATTGGCGGATGTTGGTGAACCGCCCGTCCAGCCGCGCCAACCGTTCGGCCTGCATTGCGGACAGGGCGTCCAGCCGCGCCTGCATGGGGCTTGCCTGCCACAGCCGCACCTGCGCCAGCGCCGCCGCGCAGGCGATGGGGTTCGCGGTATAGCTGGAGGAATGATAGAAGGTCCGCCGCCGGTCCGTCGACCGGTGCGCGTCAAAGATCCGCGCCGTGGCCAGCGTCGCGGCCAGCGGCACCACCCCCCCGGTCAAGCCCTTGGAGGTGCAGAGGATATCCGGCGCGACGCTCGCGTGATCACAGGCCCAGAGCCGCCCCGTCCGTCCCCATCCGGTCATCACCTCATCCGCGATCATCAGCACGTCATGCCGGTCGCAGATCGCCCGCAGCCCGGCCAGAACCTCGGGCGGATACATGCGCATGCCCCCCGCGCCCAGCACCAGCGGCTCCAGGATGATCGCGGCCATCCGCCCCGATGCGGCCAGCGCCTCGAAGGCCGCCAGCGTCGCCGCGCCGTCGCCCTCGGGGAAGGGCAGCCTGTCCACCCCGAACATCATCGGGTCGTAGGCGGCGTTGAACACGCCGCGCTCGCCCACGCTCATCGTGCCGATGGTGTCGCCGTGATAGCTGTCCTCGATCACCGCGATGCGGTGGCGGCCGTCGCCCTCATGCCGCCAATAGCCCAGGGCCATCTTCAGCGCGACCTCGACCGCCGTGGACCCGCTGTCGCTGTAGAAGACATGCTCCAGCCCCGCGGGCGTCATCGCCACCAGCACCTCGGCCAGCTCCTCCGCCTGGTCATGGGTCAGCCCGGCAAAGATTACCTGATCCAGCCGCCCGGCGGTCTGGCGGATCGCCTCGACGATTTCGGACTGGTTGTGGCCATGCGTGACCACCCACCAGCTGCTGATCCCGTCCAGAAGCCGCCCGCGATCGGTGTCGATGAACGCCCCCGCGCTGCCCGTGGCCCGCAGCGGGGCCGGTTCGGTGCCGTGCTGAAAGAACGGATGCCAGACGGCGCTCACGCGAAATCCTCCGCCCGGAACCCGGCCCGCATCGCCGCCGACAGGCTGTCGCGGTCCAGCCGCTCCAGGACCGGCAGGCGCCCCAGCACCCGCACCTGCCCGATCTGCCCGATGGTCGCCATGTTGTCGTCATTGGCGGGACCGACGAAGGCCACGCCATGCACCGGCACGCCCCGCGCCCGCAGGCTTTCCAGCGCGGTCAGGCTGTGGCTGATCGTGCCCAGACCCGTGGCGCAGACGACGATCACCGGCACCTGCCAGCGCGCGAACAGATCGGCGTAAAGCACCTCCCGCGTGACCGGCACCAAGGCGCCGCCCGCCCCTTCGATCACCAGATCCCGCGCCTCAGGGATCGCCCAGGTCTCCGGCTCCAGAACCACCCCCTGCAGCTCCGCCGCCCGATGCGGAGACAGCGCCTCGCGCAGCAGCACGGCCTCGGGATGGGTGCGCGCGCCCGACAGCCGCTCGACCTCGGCGCGGTCGGTGCCGGGCTGGGCAACGCCCAAGGGCCGTTCCGCGCCGTCATTCGGCACGTTTCCGGCCAGCCCGGACTGCACCGGCTTCCAATAGTCCGCCCCGATCAGCCCGCACAGCCCGGCCGAAAAGACCGTCTTGCCGACATCGGTGCCGGTGCTTGTGATCACAAATCGGGCCATAGCTCCTCCAGCGTCTCGGCCAGGCGGATCACCTCCGCCCGACTGGGGTTCAGCGTCAATGAGACCCGCAACCGCGCGGTCCCCTGCGGCACCGTGGGCGGGCGGATGCCTCGCACGTCGAAGCCCCTCCCCTGCACCGCCGCAGCCAGGGCCATGGCCTGCGCATTGGGGCCAACAATCAGCGGCACGATCTGGCTGCCGCTGACCGGCACCTGCGGCAGACGCCGCGCCATCTCGGCGCCGAAGGCCGCCACATGACCCGCCAGCGTGGCCTGCCGCCACGGCTCATCGCGCAGGATCGCCAGCGATTCCAGCCCCGCCACTGCCATCAGCGGCGAGGGCGCGGTCGCGAAGATGAACGGCCGACAGCGGTTCACCAGGAAATCGATCAGCACTTGCGGCCCGCAGATCAGCGCCCCCGACCCGCCCAGGGCCTTGCCCAGGGTATGCAGGGTCATGACATTCTCGCGCCCCTCCAAATGATGCGCCAAGCCGCGTCCCTCCGGCCCGAAGACCCCGGTCGCATGCGCCTCATCCACCATCAGAAAGCCGTGCCGATCCGCCAGCCCCATCAGATCGTCCAAGGGCGCGCGGTCCCCGTTCATGCTGTAGAGGCTCTCGACCGCGATCCACACCGCACCGGTGTTGCCCCGACCCCGCCACTGCGTGATCACATCCTCGGCATGCCCGACATCCCCATGCCGGAAGGTCGCGACCTCGGCCCGCCCCGCCCGCGCCCCCTCATGCGTGCTGGCATGGGACAGCGCATCCATCAGCAGCAGGTCGCCCCGTTGCGGCAGGGTCGTGATCACCGCGAAATTCGCCACATAACCGCCGCCAAAGCCCAAGGCCGCCTCGGCCCCGAAGAACCGCGCGGCCTCCGCCTCGAACCGCGCCTGCGCCTCGGTCTCGCCGCGCAGCAGGCGCGACCCCGCTGCACCGACCGGCGCTGCCTCCAGCCCGCGCCGCACCGCCGCCACCATCCGCGACGACTGCGCCAGCCCGATGTAATCGTTCGACGAAAAATCAATCCCCCGCCGCGGGTTCAGCGACCGCAGCCGCGCCTCACCCTCCAGCGCCGCCAGATCTAGCCGATAGAACGCCAGCCGGTCCACGCCCTGCCCCTTCTTCTTCACTCAAATATCCTGGGGGTCCGGGGGTGAAACCCCCGGCGCTCAGCGCAGGATCGGGATGGCTGGATCCGCCGCCAGCAGCGCCTCCCGGCGCGCCTCGTCGGGCGCATGCTCATGCGCCACCATCGGCTGCAGGCCCAGCTTGGCGAACAGTCGCATGTCGCTACCCTCCTCGGGATTGTCCTTGGTCAACAGCGTGTCGCCGACAAAGATCGAGTTCGCCCCCGCAAAGAAACACATCGCCTGCATCTCGTCCGACATCGCGGTCCGGCCTGCCGACAGACGCACATGGCTGCGCGGCATCATGATCCGCGCCGTGGCGATGGTGCGCACAAAGTCGATCGGATCGACCGGCGCGGCATCCTCCAGCGGCGTTCCCGCGACCGGGATCAGCATGTTGATCGGCACGCTGTCCGGCGGCGAGGGCAGATTGGCCAGCGTCACCAGCATGTCGACGCGGTCCTGCTGCCCCTCGCCCAGGCCCAGGATGCCGCCCGAACAGACCTTGATCCCGGCCTGGCGCACATTCTCCAGCGTGTCGATCCGCTCGGCAAAAGTCCGGGTCGTGATCACAGTGGCATAATGCGCCTCGGAGGTATCGATGTTGTGGTTGTAGTAGTCCAGCCCCGCCTGGGCCAGCTGCGCCGACTGATCCGCATCCAGCATGCCCAGCGTCATGCAGGTCTCCATCCCCAGGGCCTTCACCCCCTCGATCATGGCGACGATCTGCGGCATGTCCCGCGCCTTTGGGCTGCGCCAGGCGGCACCCATGCAGTACCGCGTGGCGCCCGCATCCCGCGCGCGCCGCGCCTCGGCCAGAACGCGCTGGACCTCCATCAGCTTGGAGGCCGACAGACCGGATTCGTGCCGGGCCGACTGGCTGCAATAGCTGCAATCCTCGGGGCATCCGCCGGTCTTGATCGACAGAAGCCGGCTCAGCTGCACGCGGTTCGGGTCGAAATGCTGCCGATGCACGGTCTGCGCCTGGAACATCAGGTCCATCAGCGGCTGGTCGAACAGCGCGCGCGCGCTTTCGGCGGTCCAGATGCGGCGGTTGCCGTCGGTGTTCGGTTCGCTGTGCAGCATGGCTCTCCCCCTTGGACCTGCGCCGTGCCTAGCACCCCGCGATGCGCCTGTCCAACCCGGCGGGGTCAGAACCGCTCCTTGCGCTGGCGCTCGGCCTCCTCGCGACCAAGGCCCAGCAGGGCCTCGGCGCGGCCGAACTCGCGGGCGGCGTGCTGGCGCGCAAGGTCGAAACGGGGCTGCAGGCGCTGCATCTCGCTGTCGGCATGGCGCAGCTCGCGCGCGGCGCGACCGGCCTGGGCATTCGCGATGCGCGCCTCGGGCAGGGTCAGCGGCGCGTTGCTGTCATAGCTTTGCGTCAGCGCGGCCTGAAGCGCGTCGATGCGTTGGCGCGCCGCGGTCATGTGGGCGTTGAAGGCGGCGAATGCCTTCAGCTCGCGCTCGGCCTTCATGCGGGCGATCTGCTCCAACTGCTGCAGCTGCCTGATCTTCGTCACCATCCCTGTCGTGCCTTCTGACGCATCTTTTCGGCGAATCGGATCGCGGCGGCGACGGCGGCGAAATGGCTGCGGTCGACCTCGTCCCCGACCTTGACCTGCGCGTGGATGGCCCGCGCACAGGGTGGGTCGGACCAGATCGGGACGCCCGCCTCGGTGGCCTTGGCACGGATGCGGGCCGCGACCTCGTCGGTGCCCTTGGCCACGCAGACCGGCGCGCGCCCCGACCCCCGCGACCACTTCAACGCGACCGCATAATGGGTCGGGTTGACGATCACCACATCGGCCTTTGGCACCTCGGCCAGCATCTGCTTCATGGCGATGTCCACGGCGCGTTGCCGGCGCGCGGCCTTCAGGTGCGGATCGCCCTCCGAATCCTTGAACTCATCCTGCATCTCCTGGCGGCTCATGCGGTTCTTGCGGCGATGGTCGAACCATTTCCACAGCATGTCCGGCACGGTGAACAGGATCGACACCGCCAGGCCCAGCAGCAGCACCTGCCCCAGGATCGTGCCCAGCCCGCCGATCCACTGCCCGTCCGCCATGGCCGAGGCCGCGATGCGATCGGCCAGCGACGCGAACAGGAACCACCCCCCGACGCAGACCAGCCCCGCCTTGCCCAGTGAGAAGGCGAAGGTGATCAGCCCGTCCGTGCCGAACTTCTGCTTGGCGTTGGAGAGGGGGTTGATCCGCTTGATGTCGAAGGCCAGCTTCTGGGGCGCGAAGATCAGGCTGCGCGTCGCCATCAGGCCCAGGATGATCGCCACGACGACCAGCCCCGCCAGACCGATCGTGGCCATCGCGGCATAGGCGCCCAGCCCCCGAGCGATGGCGGCAGGACCGGCGTCGGACCAGCCCTCGGAACCCAAAGCACGCTCGGCCATGGACAGCCAGTGCCGGACGGCAACGCCCGCCGCGACCGCGAAGGCCAGGAAGGCGCCCAGATACATCATCGTGACGTTCAACTCGGTCGAGCGGGGGATGTCGCCCTTCTCGCGCGCCCGCTGCAACTTCTGCTCGGTCGCCTCGAACTGCTTGTCGTCCTTGTCGTCGCTCATGGCCGCGCCCTACCGGATCTGGGGCAGCATGAAGGACAGGACCGCATCCGCCCAGATCCCGACCAAGAGCGGCGCCAGGATCACGAGCCCGCCCAAGGCCAGCAGGATCGCCGCAGGCGCGCCGATGAAGACGATTGGCAGGGCCGGCATCACGCGGTTGATGACGCCGGTCAACGCCTGGAACAGGAACCCGCCCAAGGTGAAGGGCGCGGCCAGCAGCATTGCCAGCCAGAAGCTGTCGGCAATGATGCGCACGACCGCCATGACCAGCCCCTCGACCTGCGGCAGGTCCGCGGGTGGCCAGAGGCGCAGGCTGTCGGCCATCAGGTCCACCATCATCACGGGCAGCCCCATCGCCATCAGGATGGCCAAGCCGCCCATATGCAGCATGTTGCCGATGGGATGGGGCGACATCTCGTTCTGGATGCCCATGATCTGGGACAGCGACGCGGTGGCGGCGATGGCTGTCGTGGCGATGTCGATGGCCAAGGTCAGCAGGCGCAGCATCAACCCGGTCACCGTGCCCAGCACCAGCTCGACCGCGACCTGCCCGACGAGGCCCAGGGGCGTGTCGGGCATCTGCGGACCGGACGCGACCCCGGACAGAAGCGGCGTCAGGGCCAGCGCGACGGCGACCTTGACGCGGGTCGAGATCACCCGCTCACCCAGTCCCGGCAGCGCCAGCACGCAGGCCTGCACGCGCACATAGACCAGCACCAGCGCCCAATCCAGGCCCGGAACGATGGCCTGAAGCTGGTCCCACATCACGCGGCCTCGACCGTGCCCAGAAGGCGCAGCTCGGCCGAGGGATCGATCTCCTCCAGCCCCAGCACGGGCACCGCGACGCCGTTCGCGCCCAGCACCGCGCGCACCATCCGCCGCCGATGGTCGGGGGCGACCAGGACCGTGCGGGCGACCGGCTCGGCCAACGACATGGACTTGCGGACCGCGTCGATCAGCTTGCGCGACATGGCGGGCGTCATGGCGCCGCCGCCGGCCCGGCCGGTCTCGGCATCGGCGCGCACGAACTCGGCCTCCCATGCGGGATGCAGCTGGAGGGCCGCGACGCGGCCGGCCTCGTCGGAATACTGCTGGGTGATCTGGCCGCGCAGGCGCTTGCGCACCAGCTCGTAGATGGTCTCGGCCTGCTCGACATGGCGGAACTCGCAGATGGCGTCGACGATCAGCGGCAGGTTGCGGATCGAGATGCGCTCCTCCAACAGCGCCCGCAGGATCGCCAGCAGGGTCTCGGGTGTGACCTTCTCGGGGATCATGCTGTCGAAGTACTTGCGATAGCGTTCGGCCCGGCCGGTATCGGACAGGGTCTTCAGCTCCTCGATCTGGCGCTGCATCGCGCCCAGGGTCAGCAGCGCGGGCAGGTTCGACTTGACCACCTCCATCAGGTGGGTGGACAGCACCTCCATCGGCGTGACGATGGTGGCGCCCATCGTCGCCGCATCCTCCTGATCGGCGGGCTGGATCCAGCGCGCGGGGCTGGAATAGACCGGCTCGCGCACCGCGACGCCGCGCAGATCGGCCAGCACCGCGTCGGGACCCAAGGCCAAGATCTCGGCCGGGCGCAGGGTCCCGCGGCCGCGGATCACGCCGTGGATGCGGATCTGATAGTCGCCGGGCGGCAGGTCGTCTGTGTCCGTGATGCGCACGTCGGGCAGGATCAGGCCAAAGCTGCGGGCGATGTGGATGCGCAGGTTGCTGATCCGGCTGCCCAGACCGCGCGCCTGGTCCAGCGCGGTGACGATCAGGTCGGCCCCGATCTCCACGCTGATGTCATCTGTGTCCAGCACGTCGCCGATGCGGGCTGCGGGGCGCGGCGTGCCCTCGGCCTGGGGCAGCTCCGGCAAGGTCTCGTCGCGCATCTTCTGCCGCCGCGCGATGCTCCAGGCCAGAAAGCCCATTCCGGCGGCGATGCCGAAGAACAGCGGCTTGGGCATGCCCGGCACCAGCGAGATCACGATCATCGCGACCGCGACCATCACGGCCGGCTGCCAGCTGCGGGTGAACTCGCTGGACATCAGCCCGGCGGTGGTCTCGGTCGCGCCGCCCCGCGACAGGAGCAGCGCCGCCGCCATCGAGGTGATCAGGGCGGGGATCTGGCTGACCAAGCCGTCGCCGATCGTCAGATGCGAATATGTCGAGACCGCCTCGCCCACCGGCATACCGTGGACGGTGACGCCGACCGCAAGGCCGACGCACAGGTTGATCAGGGTGATGACGATGCCCGCGACCGCATCGCCCTTGACGAATTTCGACGCCCCGTCCAGCGAGCCGAAGAAGCTGATCTCGCGCTGTTCGTTGATGCGGCGGCGCTTGGCCTCGTGGTGGTCGATGGCGCCCGCGTTCAGGTCGCCGTCAATGGCCAGTTGCTTGCCGGGCAGCGAATCCAGCGCAAAGCGCGCCGCGACCTCGGCCATGCGGCCCGATCCCTTGGTGATGACCATGAAGTTCACCACCGAGATCACTGCAAAGATAGTGATCCCGACCAGGATCGAGCCGCCGGCCACGAAATCGGCAAAGCCGTTGATGACGTGACCGGCCGCCTCCTTGCCGTTCTGTCCCTCGGTCAGGATCAGCCGCGTTGAGGAGACGTTCAGCGACAGGCGGATCACAAGGCTGACCAGCAAAAGGACGGGAAAGGCCTGAAAGTCGGTCGGCTTCTCGACAAGCGAGGCCATCACAAGGATCATCACCGCCGAGGCGATCGAGATCGCGATCCCGAAATCCAGCACGCTGGCCGGCAGCGGGATCACCAGCGAGATCACGACCAGCACGAGGCCGCCCGTGACCAGCAGGGGGGCGTCCAGGAACTTGCTCGACTTGCCCGCAAGGGCGGCGACAGGGGTCATTCGCGGGGCTCCGTTCTGGTGGCCGCGGGGCGCAGGAGGTCGTCAAGCGACCAGGGTCGTTCGGTCAGAAGGCCGATCCGGCGAAGATAGGCGATGGCCTGCAGGCGTTCGGCGCTGTCCATGTCCATCAGCATCACGCGATAGTCGCGCGGCAGCCCGCGGCCCGACAGCAGCCAGTCGTCGGCCGTGCGCCGGAACGCGTCGATGCCCTCGGCCGCGACTGGTCCGGCTCCGAGGCACAGCGCCAGGATCAGCAGGCCCGCGCGCATGGTCAGGCAGCCTTCTTCAGTTCGCGCAGGGCGCCTTCCAGCGTGTCGAAGCTGGGCCGGACATGTTCGGGAACGGTCTGGCGGCCGACCTCGACGCAGAGCGTCGTGGCGTGCTGATGCAGACCCGCGACCAGGACCGACTTCACCACCTCGTAGAACCCCAGGTCCTGCTTGACGACCGCGCCGAGGCGGTTGGCCAGCGGTGCCACGAACCCGTAGGACAGGAACACCCCGAGGAACGTGCCGACCAACGCCCCGCCGATCATCTTGCCCAGCACCGCGGGGGGCTGGTCGATCGAGGACATGGTCTTGATCACCCCCAGGACCGCCGCGACGATCCCCAGGGCGGGCAGCGCGTCGGCCATGTTCTGCAAGGCGTGGGGGACGTGCATCTCCTCCTCCTTCAGGACGGCGATGCGGCGCGACAGCATGTCCTCGACCTGATAGGGGTCGTCGTAGTTCAGGCTGGCCGAGCGCAGCGTGTCCGCGATCAGCGAGACGACGTGATGATCCGCCGCCAGCTTGGGATAGGCGGTGAAGATGGGCGATTCGCCCGGATTCTCGATGTGCTGCTCCAGCGCGACGGGGTTCTCCTTGGCGATCTTGAGCAGCCGGAACATCAGGCACAGCACGTCCTGATGGTCCTGGGCATTCCATTTCGGGCCCTTGAAGGCGCGGATCAACCCGCCCAGCGTGGCCTTCAGCGTGTGGCTGTCGTTGCCCAGCAGATAGGCGCCGACGGCGGCGCCCATGATCATCATCATCTCGAAGGGCAGCGAATGCAGGATGACGCCCATCTTGCCGCCGGCCAGCAGATAGCCGCCGAACACCATGGCGATCGTAAGGAAGATTCCGACGAATCCGAACATTTCGGGGTTCCTTATGGGTTGCGGACGCTGCGCGCGCCCATCTGCGCGGTCAGCAGGGCGGCCTGGCGGGGCTCGACCGCGGCGATGATGCGGGCGCCGGCCTCGGGCTGGACGCGCATCAGGATCTCGGCCGCGAAATCGGCGGGAAGGTTGGTCAGGATGGCGGCGGCCTCGGCGGGCTTCATCTGGTCGTAGAGCGCCACCAGGCGGTCGATGTCGGCGCGAACGGCTTGGGTCGCACCCTCCTGCCGGGTGGTGATGCTGCCCTTCTGGGCACGCAGCTCGGCCAGCCGCTCGCGCAGCGTCGATTCGGCCTGGACCAACTCCGCCTTGCGGGTCTCGATGGCCTCCATGTAGCGCTCGATGCGCAGGGCGCGGTCGCGCAGCGCCTCGGCCAGGGCCACGGCCTCGGGCACGTCGCCGCATCCCTCCAGCAGGTCCGAGGGCGCGGCCACGGCGGCGAACAGGCGGGACAGGTCCTGCCCCTGCCACAGCATCGCACCGGCGGGCAGCGCGAACATCAGCGTCAGCGCGGGCATCAGGTATCTAGCCATGGCTGACCTCGCGCTTGCGCAGCCGGCGGGCCGAGGCCTGGGGCGCGGGGGCCTCGGAGGCGGCGGCGCCGATCCGCTGGCGCAGGTCCCAGATCGCGCGTTCGCGCCGTGCCGTCTCGATCTCGTCGGCCAGAAGCTCGCTGGCGGCGGTGGCCTCGTCGCGGGCGGCGCGGATGGCGCGCTCCAGGCGGTCGACCTCGGCGGCCATCACCGCGATGGCGCCGCCCAGCCCGCTTTCCAGGTCGTTCATCTTGCGCAGCCGCCGGGTGAGGCTGAAGCAGAAGACCCCCAGTCCCAGGCAGGCGACCAGCAGCAGGATCTGCATCATGTGTTCCAGGGTCATTTGAAGCGAAACTCCGTGATCAGAAGGTCCTTGACCGGCTCCTCGCCCAGGACGAAGCGGGTCCGGGTGACCAGCTCGGCGCGGATCACCTCGAGGACGCCGCGCTTGTCGTAGGCGGCCGGGTCCACGCCCGAGAGGAAGGTCGTGAAGGCGTCCGAGACGCGCGGCATCAGGTGGGTCACCTCGGCCTTGTGGCTGGCGTCGGTCTCGATGGTGGCGGACAGGACCAGGCTGCGGGCGCGGCCGCCGGGAATCACGATCTCGATCGTTGGAATGTCGATGAACTCGACGCTGAGATGCTCGGTCGAGAGCTCCGGTTCGGGCATGCCCTGCAGAAGGGACGCGGGTGACCAGAAGCCCAGATAGCTGGAGGCGAAACCCGCCCCGCCCAGGACCAGCGTCGCGGCCAGCGGAACCAGCAATCCTTTCTTCCGGGGCGCCTTTTCAGGGGCTGCGGCAACAATGTCGGTCATCGTGATTCTCCGTCCTGACCAGACCGAAATATCAGGTCGCGACTAACCAAATCTTAACATCGCCCATGTCATTTCAGGGTCAGACGACGATGGTCCGATGATTCGAAGGGGGACGGTTTTGCAAAAACTGCAGGACTACTGGAACGAGCGAAGCTCTCAGCAGAAGATGATCCTGGGCGCCGCTTTCCTGGGGACATTCCTCATGATCGCGGGCTTTGCCTGGCTTGCGAACCGGCCCAGCATGGTGCTGATCTATGGCGGTCTGGACAGCGCCCAGGCCGGTGAGGTCATCGCCGGGATCGAGCGGGCGGGCGTCCCCTACGAGGTGCGCGGCGACGCGATCTGGGTCGAGGCGGGCCAGCGCGACCGCCTGCGCATGGACCTCGCAGCCGAGGGTCTGCCCGCCGCCGGCAGCACCGGCTACGAGCTGCTGGACGGCATGTCGGGCTTCGGCACCACGTCGCAGATGTTCGACGCGGCCTATTGGCGCGCCAAGGAGGGCGAGCTGGCGCGCACCATCCTGGCGCTGCCGAACGTGGCCAGCGCGCGCGTGCATCTGGCCATCGAGAACGGCCGCGGCTACCGGCGCGACCAGAACGGCAGCGCCTCGGTCACGCTGACCACCAAGGGCGGCGCGATCACCCGCGAACAGGCGGCGGCGCTGAAGTACCTGGTGTCGTCCGGCGTGCCGGGGATGCAGCCCGAGCGCGTGACCGTCATCGATTCGCAGCGCGGCATCGTCGCCGCGACCGAGGATCAGTCCGGGGCCGACCGCGCCGCCGAGATGAAGCGCAACGTCGAGCGCATCCTGGAGCCCCATGTCGGCATCGGCAACGCCATCGTCGAGCTGAACCTGGATCTGGTCACCGACACCGAGCTGCTGACCGAACAGCGCTTCGACCCCGAGCAGCGGGCGCTGATCTCGACCGTGACCGAGGAGACGACCGACCAGAGCAACTCGACCGGGTCGGGCGCGGTGACCGCCGCCTCGAACCTGCCCGACACCGAGGAGCAGCCCGGCGACACCAGCCAGAGCAACCGCGCCGAGAACCGCAGCCAGGCCAATTACGAGGTCAGCCGCGTCACCCGCGAGGTGCAGCGCCAGCCCGGCTCGACCCGGCGCCTGACCGTCGCGGTGCTGGTCAACGGCACGACCCAGCCCGGTCCCGACGGACAGCCCGTGGCGATCGCCCGCCCCGAGGCCGAACTGCAGACGCTGCGTGAGCTGGTGGCCTCTGCCGTGGGCTTCGACGAGGCGCGGGGCGACCAGATCACCGTCAAGTCGCTGCCCTTCGCCGCCCTGGGCGAGGACGGCACGCTGGCGCAGCCCGGCCTGATGGACCGGCTGGCGCTGAACGATCTGGCGCGGATCGCGCTGATCGGGGTCTTTGCGCTGGCGATCATCCTGCTGGTTCTGCGCCCGATGATGCGCAACCGCACGCCTGCCCCCGCACCGCTGCCGATGCTGGACACCAGCCTTCCGCCCATGCCGCCGATGATGGGCGGGCTGAACGGGATGATCGACGACGAGCCCTCGCCCGACAATCCCCGCGTGGTGCCGATCGAATTTCCGGGCCTCGAGACGCCGCTCTCGCTGCCACCTGCGGACCCGGTCGCCCGCCTGAAGGCCATGATGAAGGAGCGTCATGACGAAAGCGTCAAGATTCTGTCCGGCTGGATCGACAACAAGGAGAAGGTGAATTGAGCCTGGCCATGTTCAAGCTGGAATCCTTCTCGAACGCCGTCGCCGCCCGCAGGGTCGAGGTCACCTATTCGCAGGCCGACCTGGACCAGGCTCATGCCGACGGCCGCGCCGAGGCCCTGGCTGAGGCACGCAACGCCGATCTCGCGGCCCTGATCGCGGGGCTGGAGCAGGTCGCGGCCGGG
Source organism: Paracoccus sp. NIOT.M2S5SZ12 (assembly GCF_057748165.1). Taxonomy (NCBI): domain Bacteria; kingdom Pseudomonadati; phylum Pseudomonadota; class Alphaproteobacteria; order Rhodobacterales; family Paracoccaceae; genus Paracoccus; species Paracoccus sp. NIOT.M2S5SZ12. The sequence goes on along the minus strand of NZ_JBYLFR010000004.1, from coordinate 91,363 downwards.
CTGGCCGCCGAGGAGACCCGCCGCCGCGAAATCCGGCAGGAGGCCGTCGACGTGCTGGCGCCGATCCTGCACCAGGTGCTGGACCTGATGGCCCCTCCCACCGCCTCGCGCCGGCTGGAGGAGGCTCTGCACGCAGAACTCACGCACTTGGCGCAGCGGACAGAGGCGCTGACACTGCGCATCGCCTGCAGCGAGAGCCTGCGCGCGCTGGCCGAACGCTGCCTTGCGCAGACCGGGCTGGAAGCGGTGGTGCTGGAGCCCGCGCGCGACGACCGCATCACCGTCACGCTGCAGGGCGGGCGGATCGACTTTACCCCCGACGACATCGCGGAAGACATCCGCGGCCTGATCGCGGAAATCTCTCAGGAGGACGACACATGGACGCATTGAAGCACCTGATCGACACCGACACCATCCAGGTCGAGGTCACCATCCGGCTTGGCCGCACCCGCCAGACCGTGGCGCAGCTGTCCTCGCTTCGGGCCGACGACATCCTGGTGCTGGATCATGCGATAGAGGACGGGGTCGAGATCTGCGTCGGCGACAAGGTCATCGCCCGGGGCGAGCTGACCGGCGACGGCACCACCGAGGACCGGCTTTGCGTCCGGGTCCTGGGCTCCACGGGGGCGGTGTGAGCGTCTGGCGAACCCTCGCGGTCCTGACGGCTGTCGCGGCCCCGTCCGCGGCGCTGGCCCAGGACCTGGGGCAGGCGCTCGGGGCGGGTCTGGGCGACAACGCGGTGATGCTGGTGGTGGCGCTGACCGCGCTGTCGCTGGCGCCCGGCATCGCCATCATGGTGACAGCCTTCCCGTTCATCGTCACCGTCCTGTCGATCCTGCGCCAGTCGATCGGCCTGCAGCAGTCGCCGCCGAATATGCTGATTGTCAGCCTGGCGATCTTCCTGACGTGGTTCATCATGGACCCGGTCCTGCGAGAGGCCTGGACGGTGGCGGGCCAGCCGCTTCAGGCCGGCCAGATCGGCATCGCCGAGGCCCTCCAGCGCGGCATCGTCCCGTTCGAGGGGTTCATGGCCGCGCGCACCGACCCGGACGTGCTGGCCAATTTGGCCGAGATCGCCCCCGGCACCGGACCCGAGGACCGGCTGTCGGTCCTGATCCCCTCCTTCATGCTGTCGGAAATCCAGCGCGCCTTCGAGATCGGCTTCCTGATCGCGCTCCCGTTCCTGATCATCGATCTGGTCGTGGCGGCGGTGCTGATGTCGATGGGCATGATGATGCTGCCCCCGGTGGTGGTGTCGCTGCCCTTCAAGCTGGCCTTCTTCGTCGTCGTCGACGGGTGGGGCATGATCGCGGGCGCGCTGGTGCGCAGCTACGCCCCCGGCTGATCGCGGCCCCGGGCCGGGCCTCAGGCCCGGTCCGACCGCCGCGCCGACAGCGAGGGCACGCCCATCACCGACAGGACCTTCTCCTCGATATGCTGGGCATTGAGGCAGGAGGCGTCATACATCGCCCGCGGCGCATCGTGATCCACAAAGGCATCGGGCAGCACCATCGACCGGAACCGCAGCCCTGTGTCAAAGGCCCCCTCCTCGGCCAGCAGATGCGCGACATGGCTGCCGAAGCCGCCGACCGCACCCTCCTCGATGGTGATCAGCGCGTCGTGCCCCTGCGCCAGCGCCAGGATCAGGTCACGGTCCAGCGGCTTGGCAAAGCGCGCATCGGCGACCGTGGGCGTGATACCCCGCGCCATCAGCGCCTCTCGCGCGGCCATCACCTCGGACAGGCGTGTCCCGAAGGACAGGATGGCGACGCCCGAACCCTCGGCGATCATGCGGCCCTTGCCAATGGGCAGGACCTCACCGCGCTCGGGCATCTCGACCCCGGTGCCCTCGCCGCGCGGAAAGCGGAAGGCGATGGGCCCGCCGTCATGGGCCGCGGCGGTGGCGACCATGTGGGCCAGCTCCACCTCGTCCGCGGCGGCCATCACCACGAAGCCGGGCAGGTTTGCCAAAAAGGCGATGTCATAGGCCCCGGAATGCGTCGGCCCGTCCTGACCCACCAGCCCCGCCCGGTCGATGGCAAAGCGCACCGGCAGGCCCTGTACGGCCACGTCATGCACGACCTGATCATAGCCGCGCTGAAGGAAGGTCGAATAGATCGCCACGAACGGCTTCATCCCCCCCGCCGCCAGACCGGCGGCAAAGGTCACGGCATGCTGTTCGGCAATGCCGACGTCGAAGCAGCGGCGCGGAAAGCGCTGCGCGAACTGCTTCAGGCCCGTTCCGTCCGGCATGGCCGCCGTCACGCCCAGAATGCGGTCGTCGCGCGACGCCTCGTCGATCAGCCCCTGCGCAAAGACCGCCGTATAGCTGGGCGCGTTCGATTTGGCCTTCGCCTGCACGCCGGTCAGCACGTCGAACTTGCCGGTCGCATGGCCCTTGTCGGCCGCGGTCTCGGCCGGGGCATAGCCCTTGCCCTTCTTGGTGACCACATGGATCAGCACCGGCCCGTCGGCCCGCGCCCGCACCGTGCGCAGCAGGGGCAGCAGCTGCTCCATGTCATGTCCGTCGACGGGACCGACATAGGAGAAGCCCAGCTCCTCGAACAGCGTCCCGCCCACAGTCATGCCCTTGAGCATCTCCTTGGCGCGGCGCGCGCCCTCCTGCAGGGCGTCGGGCAGCATGCCGACCGCACCCTTGGCCACGGCCTTCAGCTCCTGGAAGGGACCGCCCGCGTAAAGCCGCGTGAGATAGGCCGACATCGCGCCAACCGGGGGCGCGATGGACATCTCGTTGTCATTCAGGATCACGAACAGGCGCTTGCCCTCGTGACCGGCATTGTTCAGCGCCTCATAGGCCATGCCCGCGCTCATGGCGCCGTCGCCGATCACCGCGATGGCATCGCCCGGATCGCCGCCCAGCTCGCGCGCCATCGCAAAGCCCAAGGCCGCGCTGATCGAGGTCGAGGAATGCCCCGCCCCGAACGGGTCATAGGGGCTCTCCGCGCGCTTGGTGAAGCCGGCCAGGCCCCCGCCCATGCGCAGGGTGCGGATGCGGTCGCGCCGCCCGGTCAGGATCTTGTGCGGATAGCACTGATGCCCCACGTCCCAGATCAGCTTGTCGCGCGGCGTGTCGAAGACCGCGTGCAACGCGACGGTCAGCTCGACCACGCCCAGGCCCGCGCCCAGATGGCCGCCGGTCACGCTGACGGCGCTGATCGTCTCGGCCCGCACCTCGTCGGCCAGCTGGCGCAGCTGCGCGTCGGTCAGGGATTTCAGATCCGACGGCAGGGTCACGCGGTCCAGAATCGGCGTCTTGGGTCGATCGGTCATGGCTGGCCCTCCTCGGGGCGGGCGTTCAGGTATCGCGCTCGATAACGAAACGCGCAAGCTCGTGCAAGTTTCCGGCCGCCGCACCATAGGCCGCCAGCGCTTCGATGCTGACGGCGGCATGACGCCGCGCCTCGGCCCGCGCCCCGTCCAGGCCCAGCAGCGACACGAAGGTCGCCTTGCCCGCACCCGCATCCTTGCCGACGCGCTTGCCGGTCACGGTTTCGTCACCGGTCACGTCCAGGATGTCGTCGGCGATCTGGAAGGCCAGCCCAAGCGCCTCGGCATAGCGGTCCAGCGCGGCCGGGTCCTCGCCCGCGATCCGCGCGCCCGCCGTGGCGGCAAAGCGGATCAGCGCCCCGGTCTTGCCCCCCTGCAATTCGGTGATCGCCTCCAGGTCCAGCGGTGTTCCCGCCGTCTCGGCGGCGATGTCCAGCGCCTGCCCCCAGACCATGCCCGCGGCCCCCGACGCCTGCGCCAGCGCCGCGACCAGCCGCATCCGCGCCTCCGCCGCGCCGATCCGCGGCTCGGTCAGCATCTGGAAGGCCAGCGTCTGCAGCGCGTCACCCGCCAGGATGGCGGTCGCCTCGGTCCATTTCACATGCACCGTGGGCTGCCCGCGCCGCAGGTCGTCATCATCCATCGCAGGCAGGTCGTCATGGACCAGGCTGTAGGCATGCAGCGCTTCCACCGCCGCCGCCACGGGCAGGGCCGCGTCGTCGGACACCCCGTGCAGCCGCGCCGATTCCATCACCAGGAACGCGCGCAGCCGCTTGCCGCCATGGGCCGCATAGGCCATCGCATCGCGCAGATCGCCCGGCGGCAGCGCCCCGACGGCGCGGTCCAGCTCGGCCTGGACGGCGGCGCGCACCTGCGCCAGACGCTCCTGCATCACAGGCCCTCGGCCGGGGTCGTGCCGACGGGCTGGCCGTTCGCGGCCAGGGTGATCTTCTCGACCCGCTCCTCGGCCTCGCGCAGGCGCGCCTCGCAATGCGCACGCAGGGCGGCGCCGCGTTCGTAGAGCGCGATGGATTCCTCCAGCGTCGCCTCGCCTGTCTCCAGCTTGCCGACCGTGGCCTCCAGCTCGCGCATGGCCTCCTCGAAGGAGAGGGTGTTGATATCGCTCATGCATCGGCCTCCAGCAGCACATCGACATGGGCCCGCACGCTGCGGCCCAAGGCGGCCAGATCATAGCCGCCTTCCAGGCAGGATACCACCGGCGCCCCGCCCGACGCCGCCAGGATGTCGCGCGTCAGGTCGCGGTAATCGTCGTCATCCCAGTCCAGCTGGGCCAGCGGATCGTCGCGATGCGCGTCGAACCCGGCCGAGATCAGCACCAACTGCGGCGACAGGTCGCGCATCCGCTCCAGCGCGCCGCGCCACTCCGACAGGGCCAGGGCCCCGTCCGATCCCGGCGGCAATGCCAGGTTCACCATCTGCCCATGCGCCCCCCGTTCAGAGGCCGCGCCGGTCCCCGGCCACAGCGGCGACTGCTGGCTGCTGACGAACAGCACCCGCGCCTCATCCCACAGCAGCGCCTGCGTGCCGTTGCCGTGATGCACGTCGAAATCCAGCACCGCGATCCGCTCCAGTCCGTGATGATCCAGCGCGCGCTTCGCCGCGATGGCCACCGTGCCGAACAGGCAGAACCCCATCGACGTGGCAGCCTCGGCATGATGCCCGGGCGGGCGCATGGCGACAAAGGCCCGGCGCGCCTGCCCCGCCAGCACGGCATCCACCGCCGCGCAGGCCCCGCCCACGGCCCGCATCGCGGGCTCCAGGCTGCCGGGCGACAGATGCGTGTCGGGGTCGATCTGCCGCGTGCCCGCCCCCGGCACCGCATCTTGCAGCGCCTGAAGATAGCTGGCCGGGTGACAGCGCAGAATTTCGGCCTCCTCGGCCACGGGCGCCTCGCGCCGGTCCAGCGACAGCCCCTCCAACGCGGCCATCACCGCATCGAAACGGGCCACCTGCTCGGGATGGCCCTCGGGCGTCACATGCTGTCGGGCGCTGTCATGCGAATACAGGATCACGGTCATCTCTCTCCTCCAGGGCGGGAGGCTAGAAGCCCCGCCCCGGATCGACAACCCGCCAATTCTTCTTCATACAAATATCCCCGGGGGAGTCCGCAGGACGGGGGGCAGCGCCCCCCCAGCAACGCCGGCTCAGACCGTCAGCCGCTGCCCGTCATGCCCCGCGATGGTCAGCATCATCAGCGCACCCTCGGGCTGGTCACTGTCGAAGGCCACCTCGGTGAACTGCTCGGTCCGCCCAAGCCGCGGCCCCTCGGTCAGCACCCGGTGGGTCCGCCCCACCTGCGCCTCCAGATGCGCGCGCAGCGCCGCTTCGCCCGCCGCCCGCAGACGCGCGGCCCGGTGGCGGATCGCGGGACCGGGCACGGCGGGCATGCGCGCCGCGGGCGTGCCCTTGCGCGCCGAGTAAGGGAAGACATGCAGGAAGGTCAGGCCGCAATCCTGAACCAGCTTCAGCGAATTGTCGAACATCGCCTCGGTCTCGGTCGGAAAGCCCGCGATGATGTCGGCGCCGAAGACCATGTCGGGACGTAGCCGCCGCGCATCCTCGCAGAAGGCGATGGCATCGTCGCGCAGATGGCGGCGCTTCATCCGCTTCAGGATCATGTCGTCGCCCGCCTGCAGCGACAGGTGCAGATGCGGCATCAGGCGCGGCTCGGTCGCGATGGCCAGCATCAGGTTCTCATCCGCCTCGATCGAATCGATCGAGGAAATCCGCAGGCGCGGCAGGTCCGGCACCAGACGCAGGATGCGCATGACCAGATCGCCCAGACGCGGCGTGCCCGGCAGGTCCGCGCCCCAGCTGGTCAGGTCCACCCCGGTCAGCACGACCTCGTTGAAGCCGCGCCCGACCAAGCGCTTGATCTGCTCGACCACCACGCCCGCCGGGACCGAGCGCGAATTGCCGCGGCCGAAGGGGATGATGCAGAAGGTGCAGCGGTGATCGCAGCCGTTCTGGACCTGCACATAGGCGCGGTGCCGCCCGAACCCGTCGATCAGATGGCCCGCGGTCTCGCGCACCGACATGATGTCGTCCACCACGACCTTCTCGGTCTCGCCGATCAGGTCGGGGGCGCGCAGCGAGGCCCAGGTCGCGGGCTGCATCTTCTCATGGTTGCCGATCACCTTGGTGACCTCGGGCATGGCGGCAAAGGTCTCGGGCTCGGTCTGGGCCGCGCAACCGGTGACGATGACCGGCATGCCCGGGTTCTCGCGCGACAGGCGGCGGATTTCCTGGCGGGCCTTGCGGACGGCCTCGGCGGTCACGGCGCAGGTGTTCACCACGACCGCGCCCGACAGGCCCGCGGCCTCGGCCATCTCGCGCATGGCCTCGGTCTCATAGGCGTTCAGGCGACAGCCCAGGGTGGAAAAGACGGGAGCGCTCATGCCAGCCACGCGGGCGTCAGGCGCCCCTCGAAGACGATGGCGGTCGGCCCCTCCATCCAGACGCCGTCCTCGCGCCAGTCGATCAACAGCTGCCCGCCGGGCACGTCCACCCGGACGCGACGATCCGTCAGACCGCGCCGGACCGCAGCCACCACCGCCGCGCAGGAGCAAGAGCCCGAGGCCAGCGTCGGCCCCGCCCCCCGTTCCCAGATGCGCAGCAGGATCGCGTCGCGCGACAGGACCTGCACGACCTCGACATTGGTGCGTTGGGGATAGAGCGGGTGATGCTCGTGTTCCGGGCCGAAGCGGTCCAGATCGACGGCATCGGCATCCGCCACGAAGAAGGTGATGTGCGGATTGCCCATCCCCGTCGCCACCGGATCGCCCGCGATGGGCAGGTGGTCGATGTCGACCGCCTGCGCCAGGGGGATGGCGCGCCAGTCGAGGACCGGCGGCCCCATGTTGACGCGCGTCAGTCCGCCCCCGGCATCCTCGGCCAGAAGCAGCCCGTGATCGGTGCGCAGGCGCAGCGACGCGGCCCCGGTCCGGTCCATCAGCCAGCGCGCGATGCAGCGCGTCGCGTTGCCGCAGGCCGCCGAGAGCGACCCGTCCGCGTTCCAGAAGATCAGCCGCGCATCGGCATCATCGCAATCCTCGACGCCCGCCAGCTGGTCGAAGCCCACCCCGCGATGCCGGTCGGCGATGCGCGAGACAAGGTCCGCGCCGGGCCGGGGCCGCCCGCCGCGCAGGTCGAGGATCACGAAGTCGTTGCCCAACCCGTGCATCTTCAGGAAGGGCAGCCCCCCGTCAGGGGCGGTGCGTTGGGTCTGTGTCATGCGCGCCCTATACGCCCTGCGACGGGAAATCGCCAGATGGATCATTTTTCGGGTTGACGCCACCGGCCACCCCCCCTAGGAAGCGCCTCGTGATGGGCCCATAGCTCAGTTGGTAGAGCAACTGACTTTTAATCAGTGGGTCACAGGTTCGAATCCTGTTGGGCTCACCACTGTATCTCCTTACACTTGAAGACAGGCAGACCGCCAGGCATCCGCGGGGGGCTTCGGTCCTGTCGCAGGCGTCGGTGTCTTGCAACGATACCCTTATCGTCGAAGGGCGGGCGCCGGAGGACGGCACCCGCATCGTCTCGTCGCGGCCGGTCAGAACAGGCGCGCGACCTCGGGGGCCGGGACGAATCGCCAGTTCCGGCGGGGGCCTGCCATCACGTTCAGATAGTAGAGCTGGAAGCCCGGCGGCACAGTGCAGGGATGGTGGCCGCGCGGCACCAGGACCACGTCGTGATCGCGCAGCGCCATCACCTCGTCCAGGCTGCCGTCATCGGTATAGACCCGCTGCACGGCCCAGCCGTCGGGCGGGTCGATGCGGTGGTAGTAGGTCTCCTCCAGATAGGTGACGCGGGGAAAGTCGTCCTCGTCGTGGCGGTGGCTGGGATAGGAGGACCAGTGCCCGGCGGGGGTAAAGACCTCGGTCACCAGCAGGCTGTCGCAGGCGTCGCTGTCCTCCATCGCGATGTTGTTGATCCAGCGGGCGTTGTTGCCCTCGCCCCGCTGCGTCAGGACGATGCCCTCGGGGCCCAGACGCCTCGCGGGGCGCCTGCCCGCCGCGGGGGCGGCGCAGACGGCGATGAGACAGTCGGTCGCGGCCTTGACCGCCCAGTCGGCGCCGGGGGGCACGTAGAGGCAATGGGGCGCGGAGCGTTCGAATACGCTGGCGCGGTCGCCCATGACGCCCCAGTCCTGCCCGGCGGCATGGACTACGGCCTTGCCCTCGACCATCACCAGGATGACCTCGGTCGCGCCGGTGGCGGCCGCCACGCGGTCTCCGGGGCGCAGGGCGTGGAGCTGGAAACCCACATGCCGCCAGCCCGCATCGGCGGGCGTGATGCGGTGGATCTCGCCGTGGCGGCCGAAGGGCCGTCGAAGAAGTCGGGTCATGCGCCTGTCCTTTCCTGATTGCCTGCCACGGCAGGCTTGCCGCGCCGACCCCATCGAGGGGTCGTCCCGGCAGTCGGGGCCGTCGCCCCTCCGACCCCGCCGCACAGGCGGGTGCGGGTCCGCAGGCCGGGTCGTGTCGCCTGCTCAGCCATCGGTGCGGGGGTCCAGACCGGCCTCGCAGGCCGCGGCCTTTAGCGCCTTGAGCCCCATCGACTGATACGCCAGCGGGTTGCGGTGGACAGGGTCCTGCTCGGCCTCGATCACCAGCCAGCCGTCGTAACCCACCTGCGCCAGCACCCGGAGCAGCGGCACGAAATCGATCGCGCCTTCCGGATCGCCCGGCACGGTGAAGGCGCCCGCCATGACGCCCTGCAGGAAGGACAGACCTTCGGCCCGTACCCGGTCGGTCACCGGGCGACGGATGTTCTTGGCATGAACATGCGCGACGCGACCCGCGTGGCGCGTCAGCACGGCCAGCGGATCGCCGCCACCGAAGGCGCAATGGCCCGCGTCGAACAGCAGATGCGTCGCGGGCCCGGTCGCGGCCATCATCGCGTCGATGTCCTGGGGGCTTTCGACGATGGTGCCCATGTGGTGGTGATAGGCCAGCGCAACCCCCTGCCCGGCCATCCAGGCGGCGAATTCCTCCAGCCTGGCGCCGAAGGCCGCCATCTGGTCCGCGGTCAGCCGGGGGCGGTCGTTCACGGCGACATCCGGGTCGCCATGCACCGTGTTGGAGCATTCGCAGACGATGCAGACGGTGCATCCGTTCGCCTTGAGCCGCGCCAGATGGGGCCTGACCGCCGCGATCTCATCCGCGACCGAGCGGGTCAGCAGATGCGTCGAATACCAGCCGGAGATGAAGCGCAGCCCGTATTCCGCCAGCAGCGCCTTCAGCTCCTGAGGATCGTCGGGCCAGCGATGGCCGTTCTCTATGCCGTCAAAGCCGATCTCGCGGCCCGCCTCGTGCAGGATCTGTTCGGTCGGGATATGGGCGCCGATCGACTGGTCGTCGTCATTGGCCCAGGCAATCGGGTTGGTGCCGTAAAGGATCATCAGGGGTCCGCCTTCAGTTGATCGTGATCTGCCGCGCCATCCGGTCCAGATAGCGCGCATGGGCCTGTCGCAGGCCTTCGGTCGTGTCCGCATCGGGAATGGCCACGTCCCACCAATGGCCCGCCCCCTCCAGCCCGTCGCCGGGGCCGGGCCGGGGGGTCGTCTCGATCACGATGACGGTGGGGATGTCGCGGCGGGGCGCTGCCGTGATCTCCGCCTCCAACGCGGCCAGATCGGCCGCCCGGACCGCATGCGCCCCCATGCTGGCCGCATGGGCCACGAAGTCGATCGCGGGCTGGGCCGCGACGCGGCTGTCGATATAGAGGTTGTTGAAGGGCGCCCCCCCGCAATGCGCCTGCAGCCGGTTGATGCAACCATAGCCGCGATTGTCGGTCAGGATCACCGTGAAGGGCACGCGGCGCATGACGGCCGTGACCAGCTCGCTGTTGGCCATCATGTAGCTGCCGTCGCCCACGAAGCACAGCACCTGCCGGTCGGGCCTGGCCAGGGCCAGACCCATTGCGCCCGCGATCTCGTATCCCATGCAGGAAAATCCGTACTCCATATGATAGCCGCCCTGCGACGCCTGCCACAAGAGCTTCAGCGCGCCGGGCATCGTGCCGGCCGCACACATGGCGATGCCCTCGGGTGCCGCGCGCTGGACCGCGCCGATGACCTGCGCATCGGTCGGCAGGCCTTGGGGCGCGGTGGCGCAATGCGCATCGACCGCGGCCAGCCAGTCCGCGCGCGGCTGCGTGTCGGGGTCGAAGCGCAGATCGCCCAGGGCGCGGCTCAGCGCCTCAAGCGCGACCCGCGCATCGGCGACCAGCGTCATCGCGCCATGCTTGCCGGCGTCATAAGGCTGCACGTTGATCCCCAGGATCGGCGCTCCGAACAGCGTCCGCGATCCGGTGGTGAAATCCTGCAGCCGCGTGCCGACCGCGACGACCAGATCGGCCGCCTGCGCCACCGCATTGGCCGCGGCGGACCCATCGACCCCCGCCGCACCGAAATTCATCGGATGCGCCTGCGCCAGGGCGGACTTGCCCGCCTGCGTCTCGATCACCGGGATGGCATGGCGGGTCGCGAAATCGGCGAGAACCGCCTCGGCGCCGGAATGGATCACGCCGCCGCCGCAGACGATGACCGGCGCACGGGCCGCCCGGATCGCCTCGACCGCGCGGGCCAGTTCGCCCTCATCGGGCGCAGGGCGGCGGATATGCCAGACGCGGGGCTGAAAGAACGCCTCGGGCCAATCATAGGCCTCGGCCTGCACATCCTGGCAGAAGGCCAGGCAGACTGGCCCGCATTCGGCCGGGTCCGTCATCACCCGCATCGCACGGGGCAGCGCGCTCAGCAGATGCTCGGGCCGGGTGATGCGGTCGAAATAGCGCACCACGGGCCGGAAACAGTCATTCGCGCTGACCGTGCCGTCACCGAAATCCTCGATCTGCTGCAGCACCGGATCGGGGCGGCGGCTGGCATAGACATCGCCCGGGATCAGCAGCAGCGGCAACCGGTTCACATGGGCGACCGCGGCGGCGGTGACCATGTTCGTGGCGCCGGGCCCGATGCTGGCCGTCACCGCCTGCGCGCGCCTGCGCCCATGCCCCTTGGCAAAGGCGATGGCGGCATGGGCCATGGTCTGCTCGTTCTGCCCGCGCCAGGTCGGCAGGGCGTCGCCCGCCTCCTGCAGGGCCTGCCCCAGCCCGGCCACATTGCCATGCCCGAAGATCGCCCAGACCCCGTCGATGAACCGCTCGCCCTCCTCGGTCATCTGCACCGACAACCAGCGCACCATCGCCTGCGCCGCGGTCAACCGCACCGTCTCACCCATGCCCTGCCCCTTCTTCTTCACGAAAATATCCCGCGGGGGGAAATCCCGCAGGGATTGGGGGGCGCGAAGCCCCCCTACCGCCCTCACGCCGCATCGCGCGCCGCATCCCAGATCGCACACAGCCGCCGATAGCGCGCCGCCATCTCCGCCACCGCATCCGCGTCCCCGATCCGGCCCGCGAACCAGTCCCGCGCCACCGCGCCAAAGATCGTCCGCCCGACCGCAAAGCCCCGGACCAGCGGAAACCGCGCCGCCACCGCGAAGCTGGCGGCCAGCTCGTCCTCGGGCGCATCCAGCCCGAGGACCACGATGCCGCGCGTGTGGCGGTCATGCGCCTCGATGGCCGCGATGGCCTTGGCCCAGGCCGCAGCGCCGGTCAGCGGCTCCAGCTTCCACCAGTCGGGGAAGATGCCCGCCGCATAGAACTGCGCGATCAGGGTCGCGGTCGTGTCCTCATCGACCGGCCCGACCTTCGACGGGATGATCTCCAGCAGGAAATCCAGCCCGTTCCGACGCGCAGCGGTGTAGAGCCGCAGCACCGTCGCCTCCTGCTCGGCGCGCAGCGCCGGGTCATCGTCCGGGTGGCAGAAACACAGCACCTTCACGACATTCTCGCGCGCCCATTCGCCCAGCCCCCCGCAGTCGGGGCCCAGTTCAGGCTCCAGCGTCAGGGGCCGCGATCCCGGCCATTCGGCGGGCCGCCCGACCCAAAGGCCCGTGCCGCTGGCCGCATGCAGCGCCGCCCGTCCGATACGGTCATCGCAGAGGATACCGTATCCCGCCTGCCCGTCCTGCACCTGCAACGCGGCCTCAAGGCACAGCCGCTTGAAGGCGCCGCCCCTCTCGGGCGTATAACCCTCCATCGCCTCCAGCTGCATCCGGTGGTCGAAGGCAAAGACCCGCATCGTGGTCCAGTCGCCGCCCATCCGCCCCTGCCGGTTGGTGGCCCAATGCGCCTGCTCCAGCGCCGCGTCGTTCCTCAGATCGGGCCGCACCACGCCGCGCTCCAGGAAGAAGCGCAGCTCCTCCCGGGACGGATAGGCGGGGGTGCAGCCGTGGCGGCTGACCGCGAAGGCGCCGCAGGCATTGGCGTATTCCAACGCGCGGGGCCACGCCTCGCCGTCCAGCCAGCCCTTCAGAAGCCCCGAGAAGAACCCGTCCCCCGCGCCCAGCACGTTGAAGACCTCGATGGGAAAGCCCGGCCCTTGCTGGCCGCTCTCCCACCCCTCGATGGCGCCTTGGAAGGCCACGGCCCCCGCCGCCCCCCGCTTGCAGACCAGCACGGCGTCGCTGATGGCGCGCACGGCGCGCAGCGCCGCCAGCGTGTCCGTGGTGCCGCCGGCGATGTGGAACTCCTCCTCGGTGCCGACGATCAGGTCGAACAACGGCAGCGTCGCCTGCAGGCGCGCGGTTACGGTGGCGCTTTCGACAAAGCGGCTCTCGCCCGCGCCATGGCCCGCCACCCCCCACAGGTTCGGGCGATAGTCGATGTCCAGCGCCGTCCGCGCCCCATGCGCCCGCGCCAGGGTCAGTGCGCGCATCACCGCGGCCTCGGTCCGGGGATGGCTCAGATGCGTGCCGGTCGCCAGGACGCAGCGCGCATCCGCGATCAGGCCTTCGTCGATATCGGCCTCGGACAGGGCCATGTCGGCGCAGTTCTCGCGATAGAAGATCAGCGGAAAGCTGTCCTGATCGCGGATGCCCAGGATGACCAGCGCGGTCAGCCGCTCGGGGTCGGTCGCCACGCCGCGCACATCGACGCCCTCGCGGATCAGCTGTTCGCGGATGAAGCGGCCCATATGCTCATCCCCCACCCGGGTAATGACCGCCGAGCGCAGCCCCAACCGCGCCGTCCCGCAGGCGATGTTCGTGGGGCTGCCCCCGATATACTTGGCGAAGGACCCCATATCCTCCAGCCGCCCGCCGACCTGCTGGCCATAGAGGTCGACGCTGCTGCGTCCGATGGTGATGACGTCGAGGCTCTTCATGCGCCCTCCAGGGAAACGGGGCGACCGGCGCTGGTCGCCATGGCGTGGATGATCCGTTCGATTTGCAATCCGGCGACAAAGTCGGGCCCGCAGGGGGCGGTGCCCCGGATGGCGCGGATCAGGTCGCGGCATTCCACGACCTTCTGTTCGTTGAAGCCGAAACCATGCCCCGGCGCGGGGCAGAAGGCCACGAAATCAGGCTGGTCCGGCCCGGTGACATGGCGCACGAATCCCGCATCGCCCGCCCGGTGGACCCACAATTCGTTCATCTGCTCCTGATCGAAGACCAGCGTGCCTTCCGATCCGTGCACCTCCCATTGCAACCGGCATTTGCGGCCCCGCGCCACGCGGGAGGTGGCGAAGGACCCCTGCGCGCCGCTGGCGAATCGGATCAGGGCGAGGGCGCTGTCCTCGTTCTCGACCGCGCGGGGGCCGTCGGGGGAGGGGCGCGTGGGCACGGCGATCTGGGTCATGGCGGTCAGTTCGGCCACCGGACCCATCAGCGCGACCATGACGCTGACCAGATGGCAGCCCAGATCGCCAAGCGCGCCCAAGCCGCCCCCCTGATGCGTCATGCGCCAGGACCAGGGCAGCGATGGATCGGCCGAATAATCCTCGTCATAGACGCCGCGAAAGGCCAAGGGCCGCCCGATCGCGCCATCCGCGACCATCGCGCGGGCCGCCTGAAAGGCCGGGCTGCGCAGATAGTTGTAGCCCAGAAGCGTCACCTGACCCAGATGCGCGGCGGCCAGATCGGCCATGGCCTGCGCATCCGCCAGCGTCAGGGCCATGGGCTTTTCCAGCCAGACATGCTTGCCCGCGCGCAGCGCAGCCTCCGCCATGGGCCGGTGCAGGCCGTTGGGCGTGGTGATGCTGACCACATCGACGCCCGGGTCCGCGACCGCCGCCTGCCAATCGGCGGTGGCGCGGGCAAAGCCCCAGGCCCGGGCCAGATCGTCCGGCGCCGTGGCATCGGCCAGAACCTCCAGCCGCGGCGGCGTGCCGCCGAAGGCGGTCGCCACGTTGCGCCATGCCATGGCATGACACTTGCCCATGAAGCCGGTGCCGATCAGCGCGACGCCCAGGGACATCAGACCGTCCCCCCCAGGCTGCCTTCCAGCGTGGCCAGCTCCTGCCCGCCGGCCATCAGGTCCTGCAGTTCGGCGGCATCGATCTGGCCCTTCTCGGCGGTGCCGAGCGTCTGGCCCCGGTTCAGCACCGTGAAGCGGTCGCCCACCGCCAGCGCGTGGCGCACGTTGTGGCTGATGAAGACCACGCCCACCCCCTGCGCCCGGACCCGCGCGATGGTGGCCAGAACGTTCGAGGTCTGGCGCACGCCAAGCGCGCTGGTCGGCTCGTCCAGGATCAGCACCTTAGCGCCGAAATGGACGGCCCGCGCGATGGCGACCGTCTGGCGTTCGCCGCCCGACAGCGTGCCCACCGCCTGATCGGGCGCGCGCAGGTTGATGCCCATCTGGCGCATCTTCTCCATCGTGATGCGGTTCGCGGTCTCCAGGTCGAACCGCTTGATGAAGCGGCCCTTGGTGGGTTCGCGCCCCATGAAGAAGTTGCGCGTGACGCTCATCAGCGGGATCATGGCGAGGTCCTGGAAGACCGTGGCGATGCCCGCCTCCATCGCGTCGCGGGGGCTGGAGAATTCCATCGGGCGGCCTTCGAAGGAGATCGTGCCCTCGGTCGGCTTGTGGACGCCCGACATGGTCTTGATGAAGGTCGATTTCCCCGCGCCGTTGTCGCCCAAAAGGCAGTGGCATTCGCCGGGGCGCACGTCGAAGGTAACGCCGTTCAGGGCGATCACGTTGCCGAAGCGCTTCTTGATGCCCTGCATGTGGATGATCGGATCGGACATCAGCGTTCCCCCGTCACGCGCTTGCGGATGGCGTTGTTGAAGACCACGGCCAGCAGCAGCATCGCCCCCAGGAAGACCTGGAACCAGTCTTGGTCGAACCCGGTATAGGTCAGCCCGATGGTGACCATGCCGAAGATGATCGCCCCGAAGAACGCCCCGATGGCGGACCCGTAGCCCCCGGTCAGCAGGCAGCCCCCGATGACGGCGGCGATGATCGCCTCGAACTCCTTCATGAAGCCGCGCCGGGCATCGGTCGATCCGGTGTCGATCACGGTGATGATCGCGACCAGCGCCGCAGCCAACGCGGTCAGCATGAACAGCGTGATCTTGACCCGCCTGACCGGCACGCCCGAATTGCTGGCGGCCTGCCGGTCGCCGCCGGTCGCGAAGATCCAGTTGCCTGCGGGCGTGCGCAGCAGCACAAAGGTGGCGGCGGCGGCGATGGCCAGGAACCACAGGATCTCGACCGGGATGCCGGGGACGGACGGCGCGCCGTTGTTCAGCGTCGCGATGATGCCCTGATCGCCCAGCCAGCGGAACAGCGCCGGGAACGCGTCACCCGAAAAGATCGGGGTCAGCCAGTCGCCCGCCACCGCCTCGCGCACGCCGCGCAGCTGGGTCGAGCCGCCCGTGAACACCTTCAGCCCCACCAGCGACGCTCCGCGCAGGATGAACAGGAAGGCCAGCGTCACGATGAAGCTGGGCAGCCCCGTGCGCAGCACGATGGCCCCGTTGACCGCGCCCATGGCGGCCGCGAAGGCCAGCGTCAGCGGGATCGCGAAGATCAGCGGCAGGCCCATGTTCACGACCAGCACGCCGAAGATCATTCCCGCAAAGGCCACCATCGAGCCGATGGACAGGTCGAACTCTCCGCCGATCATCAGCATGGCGGCGGCGATGCCGAGGATGCCCAGTTGCGCCGCGGGCGTCAGGAAGTTCATGATGCCTGCCAGCGTGAACATGCTGGGGCTGGCGGTCGCCAGAAAAAAGATCGTGACCAGGATCAGGCCGCCGATGGCGCCCAGTTCGGGCCGCTTCATCAGGCGCGTGGTCATGGATTCGGTGGCGATGCGTTCGTCCTTGGACGGGATGTCGGTCATCTTTCGCTCCCCTGTGGGCGGAGGGGGGCGGGCGCGGCAGGGGCGCCCGCCCGCATGTCTCAGCGGATGCCCTGGGCGGACAGCTCGATCACCTGGGCGGCCGCGTCCTGCGTCACCAGGTTCGGGCCCGAGGGCACGTCGCCGCCCGGCATCAGGCCATAGGTCGCGTTCAGCGCCAGGAAGGTCACCGGCAGATAGCCCTGCAGATACTGCTGCTGGTCGATGGCGAAGGCCGCCTTGCCGTCGGCCACCGCCTGCAGGAAGCCTGCCGACAGATCGAAGCTGGCGATCATCACGTCGTCGCGGCCAAGCGCCTCGACGGCGGCCACGGCGGGTTCGCCCACCAGGCTGGCGCCCAGGCCCAGGACGGTGTCGACCTCGGGGTCGGATTCCAGCGCGGCGCGGATCTTGGACTGCACCTCGGTCGGGTCGTTGGCGGTGGGCACCACGGTCACCGTCTGCCCGAAGCCCTGGGCAAAGCCCTCGCAGCGCTGGTCCAGCGAGACGTTGCCGACCTCCTGGTTGACGCAAATGGCCTTGGTCCCGCCCATCTCGGCCAGACGCTCGCCCGCGGCGACGCCCGCGTCGAATTCGGACTGGCCCACATGCAGCAGCGCGCCCAGATCGGCCGCCACGTCGGAGCCGGAGTTCATCGAGATCACCGGGATGCCCGCATCGACCGCCCGCCGGATCGACGGCTCGAGCGCGTCGGCATCCGGGATCGACACGACCAGCCCGTCGGGCTGCTGGTTCACGGCGGCGTCGATCAGCTGGCTCATCGCCACCATGTCGAAGGTCTCGGGCGAGCGGAAATCGACCGTCGCGCCGGTATGCTCTCCGGCCTTGGCGGCGCCGTTCTTGACCACCGACCAGAAGGGGTCGTTGGCCTGGCCATGGGCCACCACGATGATGTTCTGCGCCATGGCGGGCGCGGCCAGCGCCATCAGCGCGGCGGTGGCGGCGGCGGTCGTGAACCTTGTCATGTCTCTCTCCCTTGTTGTTGGCGCAGCCGGCTCCCCCCGGCTGCGATGTCCCGCGCGTGCTTTGCCGCGCGGGATCGTCAGTGGCCCATGGCGCGGATGGCGCGGACGGACCGTGCCAGCATCGCCTCGAGCCTGTCTCGATAGCCCGGGCCCTTATCCGTGCTGAACGGATCGGGGCCGGGGGCGGCGGGTTCCACGATCAGGGGACCCGCATAGCCGATGGCATCCAGCGCGGCGAACTGGGCCGCGAAATCGACATGCCCCTCCCCCACCGCGCCGCGGTTGCTGTCGGCCAGATGATAGAGGCCGATCAGGGCGCCCCCCGCGCGCAGGGCGGCGGCCGGATCGGATTCCTCGATGTTCATGTGATAGGCGTCGGGCAGCAGCGACAGGTTCGCCGCCCCCACCCGCTCCAAGAGCGCCAGCCCCTCGGCGACGGTGCGGACCTGATGGCTCTCGTAGCGGTTCAGGATCTCGAAGCAGACCGGGCGCGGCGCGGCCATGGCGGCGATCCGGGCGACGCTGTCGGCCAGGATCGCGTCCTCATCCGCCCCGCCCACGGGGCGGATGCGCCCGACCAGCCCGTGACAGCCGATGCGCGGGCCGTGGCCCAGCGCGTCCGACCAGGCGATCAGGTCGCGGTAGTAGTCCAGGCCCCGCTGACGCACCGCGTCGTCGGGATGGCTGATGTCGGCATCCCCCGGCGTGATCGACCAGATGGCCAGCCCCGCATCGCGGAAGGCCGCGCCCGCCGCGACCGGGTCCAGCGTCAGGTCGCCATGGATCTCGACCCCGCCCAGCCCCGCGCGGACGGCACGGGCGGCGATGGCGGACAGGTCCTCTCCGCCGAAGATCCAGGTGCAGCAGCCGATCCCGCGCATGCGCTCAGCCCAGCATGTCGGGGGTGATCGCGACGGTCGCGCCCTGGGCCAGCGACCGCGCGGCCGCCTCGGCGCAGGCCAGTGCCGCGACGCCCTCGCGCAGCGTCACGGGCATGGGCGTCCCCTCGGTCACGCCCTTCAGGAAGGCCGCCCATTCGATCTCATAGGCGCGCATGTAGCGTTCCAGGAAGAAATGCAACGGCCTGGCGCTGACCGCGCCGGCGGTGGTGATCTTCTGGACGGTGGTCTCCAGCACGTTGGCCGCCGACAGCAGGCCCCTTGATCCCAGCAGCTCCAGCCGCTGATCGTATCCGTATCCGGCGCGGCGCGAGTTCTTGATGACTGCGATGCGCCCGTCCTGCCAGACCATCGTCACGGCGGCCGTGTCCACGTCGCCCGCCAGGCCGATGGCCGGATCGACCAGCGACGATCCATGCGCCGTCACCCGCGCGGGCGGCCCGCCGAAGATCCAGCAGGCCATGTCGAAATCATGGATCATCATGTCGCGGAACAGCCCGCCCGAAACCTTGACGTAATCGACCGGCGGCGGGGCCGGGTCGAAGGAGGTGATCGACAGCAGCTCCCCGTCGCCGATCTCTCCGGCGTCGAAGGCCGCCTTCAGCGCCGCGAAGTTCGGATCGAACCGGCGGTTGAAGCCGATCATCACCGGCCGCCCCGTCGCCTCGGCCGACTTCAGCGTCGCCAGCGCGCGTTCCAGCGACAGGTCCACCGGCTTTTCGCACAGGACCGCCTTTCCGGCGGCGGTGGCGCGGGTGATCAGGTCGGAATGCGTGTCGGTGGATGTGGCGATCAGCACCGCGTCGATGGCCGGATCGGCGATGACCGCATCAACGCTGCGGGCCTCGGCCCCGATGCGCGCGGCCAGCGCCTGCGCGGCCTCGGCGTTCACGTCGGCCACGGCCACGACGGTGCAACGGCCCCCGACCGTCATCGATTGCGCGTGGACCTGGCCGATCCGGCCAGCGCCCAGCAATGCCACGTTCAGCATCTGGTCTTTCCCCCCTCGAATCACCCTGCGGCGACCCCCTCGACCTGACGCTGCGTCAGCTTGCACGCGCGTGCAACAAATTTCTGCACGCGCGTGCAACGACCTTTCGGCGGCGGTCCGGCCGGGCTATCCTGACCCCATGGACGACACGACGGACAGCAAGGGCGCGGTGACGGCGGATGACGTGGCGGCGGCGGCCGGCGTCTCGCGCTGGACGGTCGCGCGCGCCTTCAAGAAGGACGCCTCGATCAGCCGCGCCAGCCGCGACCGGGTGCTGGCGGCGGCGGATGCCCTAGGCTATGCGCCGGATCTGGCGGCGGCGGGGCTGGCCTCGGACCGCTCGAACCTGGTCGCGATCATCACCAACGACTTCAACAACCCGCACAAGCTGGTCCTGCTGGAGCGGCTGACGCGCATCCTGTGGTCGCGGGGCTGGGGCACGCTCTTGGTGCACATGTCCGACAGCGACGACGCATCGGCCGCGCTGCTGGCGGCCAGCCAGCGGCGGGTGGATGCGGCGGTGGTCATCGGCACGCGCTTCGACGACCGCATCCTGGGCACCGCCCTAGGCGCGCGGCGCCTGAAGAAGCTGGTGATCTTCGCCCGCTACAGCCAGGACCCGAACACGCTGACCATCGCCTGCGACGACGTGATCGCCATGCGCGAGATCGCCGACCACCTGCTGGAGCGCGGCTATCGGCGCCCGGTCTTCCTGGCCGGGCCGGACACGCAATCGGCCAAGCTGCACCGCAAGACGACCTTCATCGCCTATTGGGAACAGCGCACCGGCCATCCCGTCCCCGCGATCCATGCCGAGGCCTATGACTTCGGCCCCGCGATCGACCGCGTGACCGACCTGCTGAGCGGCCCCGGCCCGCGCCCCGACGTGCTGGTCTGCGAGAACGACATCGTCGCCATCGGCGCCATGGACGCGATCCGCCACGGGCTGGGCCTGCGGGTGCCGCAGGACGTGGCCGTGACCGGGTTCGACGACATCCCGCTGTCGGCCTCTCCCGCCTATCGGCTGACCACCTATCGCCAGCCGATCACCGCCATGGCCGAACAGCTGCTGGAGGTGCTGGAGGGGCGGCGGACCACGGACGTGCATCTGCCCGGCCGCTTCATCGCCCGCGACAGCAGCTGAGCGCGACGGTTTGAACGCTGGCCCTTGCGCGCGCCAGCCGCTACATCTGGGGCATGCGCAAGATCACCCTTCCCGAACGCCCCGACCTGGCCGCCAAGGCCGCCGACGTCGGCTTCACCTTCGCCCATATGCATGGCGAGCCCTATTGGGACGAAACCAGCGCCTATCGCTTCACGCTGGCCCAGATCGAGGATGATCTGGAGGCCCCCGCGACCGAGCTGCACGCCATGACGCGGCAGGCCGTGGCACGGATCGTCGCGGAGCCCGCGCTAATGACGCGGCTTGGCATCCCCGCCGCGCATCAGGGGCTGGTGCGCGACAGCTGGGCGCGCGGCGAGCCCGAGATCTATGGCCGGATGGACCTGGCCTATGACGGCACCGGCCCGGCCAAGCTGCTGGAATACAACGCCGACACGCCGACCTCGCTCTATGAATCCGCGTCGTTCCAGTGGCAGTGGCTGGAGGATCAGCTGGCCGCGGGGCACCTGCCCCAGGGCGCCGACCAGTTCAACGGCATCCACGAGGCGCTGGTCGAACGCTTCGGCGCCGTCTTCGGGCCGAACACCGACATCCACTTCACCGCGGTGGCGGGCAACCCCGAGGATTACGCCACCGTCGAATCGATGGCCTGGGCCGCGCGCGAGGCCGGTATGGGCGCGCATTACACCGATCTGGAGAAGCTGGCCGTCAGCCGTCAGGGCCAGTTCCTGGACGATCAGGACCGTGTCATCGGCACGCTGTTCAAGCTCTATCCGTGGGAGGACCTGCTGGCCGACGACTATGCCCGCCACATCGCGGGGTCGGGCTGCCTGTTCCTGGAGCCCGCCTGGAAGGCGGTCGTGTCGAACAAGGGCCTGCTGCCCATCCTGTGGGAGATGTTCGAGGGCCATCCCAACCTGCTGCCCGCCTTCTTCGCCGATGACGTGGCCCCTGCCCTGGTCGAGGGCGGCCGGCCCGACCCGGCGGTGGCCGCGGCCTTCCGGCGCGTCGCGGACAGGTTCCGCGCCGCCCATGTGGTCAAGCCGATCTTCTCGCGCGAAGGCGCGGGCGTTGTGATCGTCGAGAACGGCGACGTGACCGAGGCGTCCGAGAACCGCGACTATGACGCCCATGCGCGGATCGTGCAGGCCTATCAGCCGCTGCCCGAGTTCGACGGCTTCCGCCCGGTGATCGGCGCCTGGATCGTGGGCGATGCCTGCGCGGGCATCGGCATCCGCGAGGACCGCGCCCGCATCACCCAGGACCTGTCGCGCTTCAAGCCGCATTTCATCGCGGGCTGACCCGCAAGGAGGATTTCCATGAGGACCCGTTCCAGAAAAGTCGCCCTGACCATCCTGGGGGCCGCCGCCTTCACCGTCGCGGGGTGCCGCGAGGAGCAGGTCGAGGCGCAGGCCTTTCCCGATCTGGCATCGTGTCAGGCGGCGGCCTCGAATGGCGGCCTGGTCACGGCCGATCAGTGTGCCCAGGCCTTTGCCGAGGCCGAGGCCCTGCATGTCGAATCCGCCCCCCGATACGACAGCCTGGCCGTCTGCGAGGAGCAGCACGGCGCCGGCAATTGCGGCTCCGAGGAACAGCAGGTCAGCAATGGCGGCTCGGGCAGCATCTTCATGCCGCTTCTGGCGGGCTATCTGATCGGGTCGATGCTGGGTCGCGGGACTGCGGGCATGGCCGCGTCCCAGCCCATGTACCGCAACGCGCAGGGCGGCTTCACCAATGCCGCCGGGACCACCAATTTCGGCAGCAATGCGGGCCGCGCGACCATGTCGGCGCAGAACTTCACCCGTCCGGCGGCGACCGCGGGCCAGCCGCCGATGACGCGGGCCACAGCGGCCTCGCGCGGGGGTTTCGGCGGCTCCAGCGCGGCGCGCAGCTTCGGCGGCTGAGGCGCGGGGCGGCAGGGAACCAAATCGTCGCGGGGGCATTGGGCCGTTACGTCCCACATTGCCGTCCGCGCGACAGGAGATCCCATGAAAGCCCTCACCCCCCTTGCCGCACTGCTGATCGGCGCCGGCATGTCCGCCGCTGCGCAGGACATCACCGTGTCCTCCAAGATCGACACCGAGGGCGGCCTTCTGGGCAACATGATCCTGCTGGCGCTGCAGGATGCAGGCCTGCCGGTGCAGGACCGCCTGCAGCTGGGCGGCACGCCGATCATGCGCGACGCGATCACCTCGGGTCAGATCGACATCTATCCGGAATACACCGCCAACGGCGCGTTCTTCTTCAACGAGGCCGACAGCGAGGTCTGGAAGGATGCCGAGGCCGGCTACAAGCGTGTGGCCGAGCTGGATCTGGAGCAGAACGGCATCGTCTGGCTGCAGCCCTCGCCCGCGAACAACACCTGGGCCATCGCCCTGCGCCAGGACCTGGCAACTGAGAACGATCTGCAGACCATGACCCAGATGGGCGAATGGATCGCGGGCGGCGGCGCGATCAAGCTGGCCGCATCGACGGAATTCGTCACCTCGCCCGCGGCGCTGCCCGCGTTCCAGGAGACTTACGGCTTCACCATGAGCCCCGATCAGCTGGTGCAGCTGTCGGGCGGCGACACGGCCGCTACCATCGCGGCGGCGGCGCAGCAGACTTCGGGCGTGAACGCCGCGATGGTCTATGGCACCGACGGCGGCATCGCCCCCGCGGGCCTGGTGGTGATGGAGGACGACCAGGGCGTGCAGCCCGTCTATCAGCCCGCCCCGATCATCCGCGCCGAGGTCCTTGAGGCCCATCCGACCATCCCCGACATCCTGGCGCCCATCTTTGCGTCGCTGGACCTTGAGACCCTGCAGGAGCTGAACGGCCGCATCCAGATCGGCGGCGAACCCGCGGCCACCGTCGCCCGCGACCACCTGACTCAAGCGGGCTTTCTGGACTGATGCGCGCGCGGCTGGACCGGCCCGGCCTGCTGTTCGCCGCGATCGGTCTGGCCGGGCTGGCCCTGCCGCTGGTCCAGTTCAAGCCGAACCGCATCGTGCTGGGCGAGGGGCTTTCCCTGACCGCCGCCCTGCCCCAGGGACTGCTGCTGTCGCTGGCCTTGGGCGCGGTGCTGGTCGCGGGCTGCCTGCGCTGGCCGCCGACGCTGCGCCTGGCCGCCGCTGCGGCGGCGCTGCTGGCGGTGCTGCTGGCCTTGGGCGCGGCGGCGACGCATCTGACCCCGCCCGACAACACGCTGGCCCGCGTCGCGCCCTCGGTCGGGTTCTGGCTGATGGCCCTGGCCTTCGCGCTGATGCTGGCCGATGCGCTGGCGCGGATGAACCCGGCGCTGTGGCTGCGCTGGCTGATCCTGGCCGGGGCGGTGGCCGCCATCGGCGCGGTGCTGGGCTCGGGCGCGCTGGACGGGGTCTCGGTCATGCGCGAATACGCCGCGCGGCAGGACATCTTCCTGCGCGAGGCGCGGGCGCATCTGACGCTGGCCTTCGGGTCGCTGGCGCTGGCGCTGCTGATCGGGCTGCCGCTTGGGGTCGCGCTCTATCAGGCGCGACGCCTCAGGGGGCCGGTCCTGTCGGTGCTGAACATCCTGCAGACGATCCCGTCGCTGGCCCTCTTCGGCGTGATGATCCCGGTCTTCGGCTGGATCGCGGCCACCGTGCCCGGCGCGGCGCAGGCGGGGGTGGCGGGCATCGGCCTGTTTCCGGCGCTGGTCGCGCTGTTTCTCTATTCGCTGCTGCCGGTCGTGTCGAACACGCTGACCGGGCTGACCGGCGTGAACCCCGCCACGCGCGAGGCCGCGATCGGCCTGGGCCTGACGCGGACGCAGCTGATGCTGCAGGTGCTGATCCCGCTGGCGCTGCCGGTGCTGCTGGCGGCGGTGCGGATCGTTCTGGTCCAGAACATCGGGCTGGCGGTCATCGCCGGGCTGATCGGCGGCGGCGGTTTCGGCACCTTCGTCTTTCAGGGCCTGAACCAGACCGCGATGGATCTGGTCCTGCTGGGCGCCCTGCCCACCATCGCCCTGGCGCTGATCGCCGGCATTGCCCTTGATCTGCTGGTGCGTTCCAGCCGGAGGTCCGCATGATCGACATCCAGAACCTGACCCGCCTCTATGACGGCCGCGCTGCGGTCGACGATGTCAGCCTGACGGTCGAGCCCGGCCAGATCGCGGCGCTGGTCGGCACCTCGGGCTCGGGCAAGACGACGCTGCTGCGCATGATCAACCGGCTGGTCGAACCCTCGGCCGGGCGCGTGCTGATCGACGGGCAGGACACGCGCGAGGTCGCGCCCCACCTGCTGCGCCGCCGCATCGGCTATGCGATCCAGGGCCACGGGCTGTTCCCGCATCGCAGCGTGGGCCAGAACATCGCCACAGTTCCGCGCCTTCTGGGCTGGGACCAGACCACGATCCGCGACCGGGTGGACGAACTGCTGACGCTGTTCCAGATGGAGCCGGACCAGTTCCGCGACCGCATGCCCCATGAGCTGTCCGGCGGCCAGCAGCAGCGCGTGGGCGTGGCGCGCGCGCTGGCGGCAAAGCCCGACCTGCTGCTGATGGACGAACCCTTCGGCGCGCTGGACCCGGTGATCCGCGCCAAGGCGCAGGCCGACCTGCGCGACATCCAGCGCCGGCTTGGCACGACCCTGATCCTGGTCACCCATGACATGGAGGAGGCGGTGACCCTGGGCGACCGCATCGCCGTCATGGACAAGGGCCGCCTGGTCCAATACGCCCCCCCGTCCGAGATCCTGACCGCCCCCGCCACGCCCTTCGTGCGCGACCTGATCGGGCTGGATCAGCGACCCTTCCACCTGCTGTCGCTGACCCCGGCCTTTGCCCTGGCGCGCGAAGGCCATGCCGACGGCCCCGCCCTGCCGCGCGAGGCGACCCTGCGCGACGCGCTGGCCGAATGCCTGTGGAGCGGGCGCGACGCCCTGCCGGTCGAGGGCGGCGGCGTCATCACCCTGGCCGTGCTGCGCGCCCAGGCCGCACCGCAGGCACGGGCGGCGGAATGATCGGACGCATCCTGCTGGCCCTGGCCGCGGTCCTGCTGCTGGCCTTCCTGATCGCGCCGGGCTGGTTCGCGCCGGTCTTTCAGCCCTTCACCCGCAACAATGCGCCCGCGATCTATACCCAGACCCCGCTCTGGTCGCTGACCCTGTCGCATCTGGCGCTGGTCGCACTGGCGGTAGCGGCATCGACGGTGGTGGCGCTGGTGTTGGCCGTGCTGGTGACGCGGCCCGCGGGGCGCGAGTTCCTGCCCCTGGCGCGCACGATCACCGGCGTGGGCCAGACCTTTCCGCCCGTCGCGGTGCTGGCGCTGGCCGTGCCGATCATGGGCTTCGGCGCCGGGCCGACGCTGGTGGCGCTGTTTCTGTATGGCCTGCTGCCGGTCTTCGAGAACACGCTGGCCGGCCTGACCACCCAGCCCGCCACCGTGGCCGAGGCCGCGCGCGGCATGGGCCTGACCCCGCGCCAGCGCCTGTGGCAGGTGGACCTGCCGTTGGCCCTACCGGTGATCCTGGGGGGGATGCGGCTGACGGCGGTGATCTCGCTCGGCACGGCCACCATCGGCTCAACCGTCGCGGCCCGCACTCTGGGCGAGGTGATCATCGCGGGGCTCTTGTCCTCGAACACGGCCTTCGTGCTGCAGGGCGGGCTGGTCGTGGGCATCATCGCCGTGCTGATCCACGAGGGGTTTCAGGCGCTGGAACGCCGCGCCCGCGCGCGGATCGGTCAGGCCTGACGCCGCAGCGCCGCGGCCAGCCCGTCCGTCGCGGGCAGCGCCTCGTCAAAGCGGATGCCGCCCTCGATATGGCGCAGATGCATGTCCAACAGCGACAGGGCCCGCGCCTCGTCCCGCGCGGCGATGGACGCGACGATGCCCGCATGCTCATCCTCGGCGCAAAGCGTGGTGTGCCCCTGCGCGTATAGGCCGATGATCAGCGAGGACCGCATCGTCAGCTCGTCCAGATAGCGGGCCAGGACCGGGTTGCGCCCGATCCGCGCCAGCAGAATGTGAAACCCCCGCGAGAGGCGGATCAGGGCGGGGCGGTTCTCATGGCCGCGCGCGGCATCCTCCTCGGCCAGATGGGCGCGCAGATCGGCCAGATCGGCGGCATCGGCCAGGCGCACCGCATTGCGGCAGATCGTCGTCTCGATCGCGCGGCGGGCCTGGAACACGTCGCGCGCGTCCTGCGGCGTGGGGGTCGCCACATAGGCGCCCCGGTTGGGCAGGTGATCGACCACCTGCCAGCCGGTCAGCATCGACAGGGCGCGCCGCACATGGGCGCGGTTGCAGGCGAAGATGTCCGACAGCGCCTGTTCGCCCAGCTTCGTCCCCGCCATCAGCCGCTGATCGGCGATGGCGTCCAGGATGCTGTCCACGATCAGGGTCTCAGCCGGCTTGTCCATGTTTCCTGATTGCACCTTCCCCGGGCGGTCGCAACATCCTTCCGCCTTATAATATGGCAGGAAAATATGATTATTGATTGTTAACAATCGCTGGTAACAATGGTGCGACTCAGGAAGGAATCCCCGATGAAGCTGGCCGTGATCAACCCCAACTCCACCGCGTCGATGACCGACAAGATCGCCGCCGCCGCCCGCGCCGTGGCCGCACCCGGCACCGAGGTCGAGGGCCGCACCGCCCATGGCGCCCCCGCCAGCATCGAGGGCCAGTTCGACGAGGTGATGTGCGCGGCCCACCTGCTGCGCGAGGTCCAGGAGGCCGAGGCCCAGGGCGCCGACGCCATCGTGGTGGCCTGCTTCGACGACCCCGCCATCGGCGCCTGCCGCGAGGTGGCGACCGGCCCGGTGCTGGGCATCTGCGAGGCGGGCGTCAAGGCCGCCAGCATGATCGCCACCTCCTTCAGCATCGTCACCACCCTGCCCCGCTCGGTTCCCGTGATCGAGGATCTGGTGCGCCGGTACGGGCTGGACCACCAGTGCCGCCGCGTCCGTTCCGCCGCGATTCCGGTCCTGGCCCTGGAAGAGCCTGGTTCGGATGCACGCGGCCGGGTGCGTGCCGAAATCCTGCGCGCCATCGAGGAGGACGGCTGCGAGGCGGTGCTTCTGGGCTGCGCGGGCATGGCCGATCTGACCGAATGGCTGTCGGCGGAATGTGGCATCCCGGTCATCGACGGCGTCACCGCCGCCACGACATTCGCCGAGGCGCTGGTCCGCGCCGGGCTGAGGACCTCCAAGATCGGCGCCTATGCGCGACCGATCCAAAAATAAGAAAACCGCCATCCTCCGACAGGGAAAACCCCCATGACCACAACCACGATGACCGCGGGCGCGGTCCCCCAGGACGACAAGAAGATGGGCGAGGAAAGCCTCGCCCCGCAGCAGACCCGCATCATGGATCCCTGGTCCTACCTGTTCGCATGGCTGGGCGGCTGCGTCAGCATCGGCACCTTCACGGTCGGCTCGGGCCTGGTCGGCACGCTGAACCTGATCCAGACGGTGGTGGCCATCGCCATCGGCTGCACGGTGATCGGCATCGCGCTGATGATCAACGGGCGCGCGGGCCACAAATACGGCATCCCCTTCATGGTGCAGGCGCGCGCGGCCTTCGGCTTTTCGGGCACGCGGCTGCCGGCGCTGGTGCGGTCGGTCCCGGCCATCGTCTGGTACGGCTTCCAGAGCTGGATCGGCGCCGGGGCGCTGAACCTCGTCTCCGAGACCATGTTCGGCTACTCCAACATCTGGGTGTTCTTCATCGGATTCCAGTTCCTGCAGATCGGCCTGTCGGTTCTGGGCTTTCACGGCATCAAGTGGCTGGAGAACATCGGCGCGGTGTTCATCGTGGGCGCGCTGATCTACATGTTCTTCAGCGTCATCGACCAGTATGGCGCACAGATCAGCGCCAACCTGATCCAGACCGAAGGCACCTGGGGCGCGCCCTTCTGGGGGGCCACCATGCTGTTCCTGGGCGTCTATTCGACGATGATGCTGAACGTGTCCGACTATTCGCGCGAATTGCAGCATCGCGTGGGGTCGGTGCGGCAGGTGGTGATCTATGCCAACTCGATCCTGCCCGCGACGCTGTTCATGGGGCTGATCGGGCTGATGGTGTCCTCGGCCACCGGAGAGGTCGACCCGATCAAGGTCTTCTCCAGCGCGTTGGACAACCCGATCCTGCTGGTGGTGACGCTCCTGTTCATCGCCTTCGCGCAGGTGACGACGAACATCCTGAACAACGTGGTGCCGCCCGCCTATGCGATGATGGATGTCTTCAAGCTGCCCTTCAAGGCGTCCGCGGTCATCGTGGGCCTCCTGGCCTTCGCGACCTTCCCCTGGCTCCTGGTGCGCGATGAATCCGCGGCGGGGCTGGGGCTTTTCATCCAGACCTACAGCGCGTTCCTGGGGCCGATCTTCGCGATCCTGGTGGTCGATTACTACGTCATCCGCCGCCAGACCCTGAACCTTGACCACCATTACGATGCCGAAGGCCCCTATCGCGGCTGGAACCCGGCGGCGGTAATCGCGACCGTGGTGGGCGTGATCGTGGCGCTGATCTTCTCGGGCATCAGCTGGTATGCCAGCCTGATCCCGGCGGGGGCCACCTACTGGCTGCTGATGCGGCACCTGCCCGCGGCGCAGCGTTTCCGCGCGTGACCAAGAAAAAGGCCCCCGGTGACAGGGGCCTTTCACATCACGCGAGCACGACCGGCACCGCGTGCCAGATGTCGCGCATATAGCCCCGGATCGTCCGGTCCGAGGAGAAGAACCCCGACCGCGCGATGTTCAGGGCCGCCATCCGGTCCCAGCCCGCGTGATCGGCATAGGCCCGATCCACCGCCCGCTGCGTCGCGAAATAGCTGTCGAAATCCGAGGCCACCAGGAACGGGTCGTCGTTCCACGTGCGGTCCAGCAGCGTGTAATAGCTGTCGGCCCGGCCGAAGCGCCCTTCGGCGATCAGCTGCAGGGCGATCTTCATGTCCTCGCTGGCCTCGATGGCGCGACGGGCATGGCCGGGGCGGGCCTTTTCGGCCGCCGCCTCCTCGGCGGTCAGGCCGAAGAGGAAGAAGTTCTGGGCGCCCACATGCTCGCGGATCTCGACATTGGCGCCGTCCAGCGTGCCGATGGTCAGCGCGCCGTTCATGGTGAACTTCATGTTGCCGGTGCCCGACGCCTCCTTGCCGGCGGTGCTGATCTGTTCGGAAAGATCGGCGGCGGGAATCAGGTCCTCGGCCATCGAGACGTTGTAGTTCGGGGGATAGGCGATCTGCAGGTATTTCGCCGTGACCGGGTCGTTGTTGATCTTGGCCGCCACGTCGTTGACCAGGTGGATCACCGATTTCGCCAGCCAGTATCCCGGCGCGGCCTTGCCGCCGAAGATCTTGACGCGCGGCGTCCAGTCGCCGTTCGGATCGTCATGGATGCGATGCCACAGCGCGATCGCCTCCAGCACGTTCAGAAGCTGACGCTTGTATTCATGGATGCGCTTGACCTGCACGTCGAAGATCGCGTCCGGGTCGGCCTTGACGCCCAGCCCCGCCAGCAGCCCGTTCGACAGGATCACCTTGTTCGCGCGCTTGGCCCCGCGCAGATGCGAAAGGAAGCCCGCATCATCGGCATGGGCCTCCAACCCCTTCAGCTGATCCAGGTCCCGCGTCCAGCCGGTGCCGATCGTGTCGTCCAGAAGCCGCGTCAGACCGGGGTTCGACATGCGCAGCCAGCGCCGCGGGGTCACGCCGTTGGTCTGGTTCACGATCCGGTCGGGATGCAGCTTGTGCAGATCGGCAAAGACCGTGTCCTTCACCAGATCGGTATGCAGCGCGGACACGCCGTTCACGCGGCCCGCCATGATGAAGGCCAGTTCCCCCATATGGACCTGATCGCCATGAACGATGCCGATATGGGCGGGGCGGTTGGTCGTCTTGCGGTGATCGTCGTCGATCATCTGGATGATCTGCATGTGGCGCGGCAGGACGCGGCCCATCAGCCAGGTCGACCACCGCTCCAGCGCCTCGGGCAGCAGGGTGTGGTTGGTATAGTTCAGCGTGCGCCGCGCCAGATCCTGCGCGCGGTCGAAGGGCAGGCCGTGGACGTCCATCAGCAGGCGGATCAGTTCGGGGCCCGCGATGGCGGGATGCGTGTCGTTCAGCTGGATCGCGACCTTTTCTGGGAGGATCTCCAGATCGCCATGTTCGGCCAGGAAGCGCGCCAGGATGTCCTGCAGCGCGGCCGAGGTCAGGAAATATTCCTGCTTCAGCCGCAGCTCCTTGCCACTGTCGGTGGTGTCGTCGGGATAGAGGACGCGCGACAGGGTGCGGGCCAGCGCCTCGGGCTCGGCCGCCGCAGTATGATCGCCCGCGTTGAAGCGCGACAGGTCCAGCAGCGTCGTCGGCAGCGCCCCCCACAGCCGCAGCGTGTTGGCCCAATCGCCGCCCCATCCGATGACCGGCGTGTCATAGGCGCGCGCGATCACGCTCTCGCCCGGATGCCAGACGGCGTGGCCGTCCACGGTCTCGACATGCCCCTTGAAGCCGATCTCGTAGCTGTAGTTGATGCGCACGAATTCCCAGGGATGCGGCTGGTTCAGCCAATCCTCGGGCGTCTCGACCTGCTGGCCGCCCTCGAAGCGCTGGCGAAACAGCCCGTGCTCATAGCGGATGCCATAGCCGAAGGCCGGGCAGGACAGCGACGAGAGCGATTCCATGAAACAGGCCGCCAGACGCCCCAGGCCCCCGTTGCCAAGCGCCGCGTCGGGCTCATTGTCCAGGATCACCTGCTCGTTCAGGCCCAGCAGGGTCAGCGCCTCGCCCATGGCGGGCTTCAGGTTCAGGTTGATGATCGCGTCGCCCAGGATGCGGCCGATCAGGAACTCCATCGACAGGTAATAGACCCGCTTGGCGCCCTGGTCGCGGGCGGCGCGGATGGCGCCGACCCAGGGGCCGACCATCAGGTCGCGCACCGTATAGCTGACGGCAAGCCGCCAATCGAAAACGGTTGCGAATTCCGGGCCGCGGCCCTGGGTATAGGTCAGGTGATGCAGGATCTGGTCGCGCAGATCCTGTGCCGAGGGTGCTTGGGTCAAAATCGGCCTCATGGGCAGGGTAAATCAGGACATCCAGACGCGGCCATAGGGCGGCAAGGCCAGCATGTCGTCATGCAGCGCCACCGTCGCGTCGGACAGGATGTCGCGCATGTCGGTCACGCCTTGAAAGCGCATCCAATCGCCGCTGACCTGTTGCCAGCTTTCCGTGAAGTTGAAAAGACACAGAATGGCGCCCTGGGGCGCGCGGCGGGCGAATGCCAGGATGGCGGGGTTGCCGCTGTCCAGAATCTCGGTCGGATGCCCGCCATGCAGGCGGTCGCAGGACCGGCGCGCGGCCAGGATGGCGCGGGTGCCGTGCAGCACGCGCCCCTCGGGGCTGTCGGGATGGGCGGCGGCCCGGGCGGCGCGGTCCCAATCCATCGCGGGGCGGTTGATCCAGCGGCTGTCATGGGCGTGTTCCGGCACGTCCAGATAGCCGTGGTCGTTCCCCATCGCCAGCTCGTCACCCATGTAGATCAGGGGGATGCCGCCGAAGGACGCGATCAGCGCATGGCCCAGCAGGATGCGGTCGACGGCATGATCCACGGCCAGCGGATCGCCCGCGGCCAGCCCCGCCTCCATCCCCGCCAGCGCGGCAAAGCTGCCCGCGATGCGCTTGTCGCCGGTCTCGGGGTTCTCCTGGAACAGCATGCCGCGAGCGAAGCTGCCCGGAAAGCTGCCGTCATAGAAAGCCGACAGGAAGGCGCGATGCGCCGCCCCGGACAGGCCCAGGGTGCCCGCATCCTCATCGGTGATCGCCCATCCGATGTCGTCGTGACAGCGGATATAGGTCGCATAGGTCGCGTTGGTCAGCACGGGCGGGAAATGCGTGCGCAGCACATGCGTCATCAGCCGCGTGTCGCGCGTGGCCAGCGCCGACCAGTACTGGACCATCAGGCTGTTGTGATAGCAGAGGTTCCCCTCGCGCCCGTCATGCTCTCCGCGCCCGAAATAGGTCAGCATCTCGGCCGGGCCGACGATGGCCTCCTCCAGGTGGATCACCGCATTGGCCGCGATCCGGGTGCAGGCGCGCAGAGCGCGCAGGATCATGTGGACCTCGGGCTGGCTCTGGCAGGTGGTGCCCATGCGCTTCCACATGAAGGCCACCGCGTCCAGGCGCAGCACGTCGACGCCCTTGTTGGCCAGGTTCAGCATGATCCGCACGATTTCCAGGAACACCCGCGGATTGGCCCAGTTCAGGTCCCATTGATGGGTGTTGAACGTCGTCCAGACCCATTTGCCGAATTCCGGGTGATGGGTGAAGCTGCCCGGCGCGGTCTCGGGAAAGATCTCGATCAGGGTCTGCTCATAGGCGCGGGGCAGCGTGTCGTCGTCGAACATCAGGTACATGTCCTGATAGTCCGGGTCGCCCGCCGCTGCGCGCCGCGCCCAGTCATGCTCCTGCGCGGTATGGTTCAGCACCAGATCGACACACAGCGACATGCCCCGCTCGCGCAGGCTGCCCGCCAGCCGCGTGAGGTCGGCCATGCGCCCGAAGGCCGGGTTGATCTGGCGATAGTCCATCACCGAATAGCCGCCATCGCTGTCGCCCGGGCGCGGCATCAGGCAGGGCATCAGATGGACATAGCTGATCCCCAGATCGCGCAGGTAATCCAGCCGGTCATGCACCCCCGCCAGCGTCCCGGCAAAGCGGTCGATGTAGAAGACATAGCCCGCCATGCCCGACCGCTGGAACCAGTCGGGCTCCAGGTCGCGCATCAGGTCCAGGCGTTTCAGGTCGGCGGGACGCGCGGCCCAGCCCTCGCGCAGGGCGGTCTCCAGCTCCGCGCAAAAGGCGCCGTAATCGGGGCGGTCGCCATAGAGACGCTCCAGCATGGGCCAGAGGTCGGGGGCGCTGCGCGCCAGGCGCATGTCGAAGATCGAAGGGGTCATGATACGCTCAAGGGGTCAGCACGAAGGCCGCGACGCTGTCGGCGGCGATGGGTTCAAGGTCATGGGCGGGCAGGTCGGTATCGTCGTCGC
This sequence comes from Paracoccus sp. NIOT.M2S5SZ12, assembly GCF_057748165.1. NCBI lineage: Bacteria > Pseudomonadati > Pseudomonadota > Alphaproteobacteria > Rhodobacterales > Paracoccaceae > Paracoccus > Paracoccus sp. NIOT.M2S5SZ12. Next base: position 57,880 of record NZ_JBYLFR010000004.1, on the reverse strand, counting down.
GCGCGCTGTCCAGGCGGCGGCGCCAGCGGCCCTCGGGCGCGTCAGGCAGGCAGACCTGCGCCTCGGGGCCGTTGTTGAAGACCAGGAACACCGCCCCCGGCAGGGCCGCATAGGCGGGCGTGCCCGAGGCCATGCGCATCTCGGCCGCCAGCAGGCGGCGGTCCGGATCGATCCAGTCTTCGCGCGTCATGGGCGCCCCGTCGGCCCGGCGCCAGAACAGGTCGGGCAGCCCGTCCTCTTCGCGCGGCTGGCTGTGCAGGAACCGCTTCTGCCGCAGGATGGGATGCGCGCGCCGGAACGCGATGACGCGGCGCACGAAATCCAGGAAGGCCGGGTCCGCGCCGTCCCAATCGACCCAGCCCGTCGGATTGTCCTGGGCATAGGCGTTGTTGTTGCCGCCCTGGCTGTTGCCCAGTTCGTCACCCGCCAGCAGCATGGGCGTGCCTTGGGACAGCATCACCGTGGCGATCAGGTTGCGGCGGCGCCGGTCGCGCGCGGCGATGATGGCGGGGTCGTCGGTCGGGCCTTCGACGCCCATGTTGTCGGACAGGTTGTGGTTGTGGCCGTCGCGGTTCTCCTCGCCATTGGCCTCGTTGTGCTTGTCGTTGAAGCTGACCGTGTCCATCAGCGTGAAGCCGTCATGGGCGGCCACGAAATTCACCGAGCTGGTGGCGGGGCGGCCGTCATGGTCGAACCGCGCGGCCGATCCCGCCACCCGCTTGGCCAGCTTGCCGATCAGCCCCGGATCGCCCCGCCAGAAGCCGCGGATCTGGTCGCGATAGCGGTCGTTCCATTCCGCGAAGGGCGCGGGATAGGCGCCCAGCTGATAGCCCCCCGGCCCGATGTCCCAGGGCTCCGCGATCAGCGTGACGCGGTTCAGGACCGGGTCCTGGCGGATGGCGCGGAACAGCGGCGCGTCGCGGTCGAACACGCCCCGCGTGCGCCCCAGCACCGAGGCCAGGTCGAAGCGGAACCCGTCCACATGCATCACCTGCACCCAATAGCGCAGCGAATCCATCACCAGCCGCAGCGTGAAGGGGCTGTCCAAGTTCAGCACATTGCCCGTTCCGGCATCGTTGACGTAGAAGCGCCGATCCTCCGCCAGGCGGTAATAGGCGGCATTGTCCAAGCCGCGGAAGGACAGGGTCGGGCCCAGCTCGTTGCCTTCGGCGGTGTGGTTGTAGACCACGTCCAGGATCACCTCGATCCCGGCCTTGTGAAAGCGCGCGACCATCTGCTGGAACTCGGCGATGTCGCCAGTCTGCATGTAGCGCGGCTCGGGCGCGAAGAAGCCGTAGGACATGTAGCCCCAGTAGTTCCGCAGCCCCTTGTCGGTCAGGAAACGGTCATCGGTAAAGGCATGGACGGGCAGCAGCTCGACCGCGGTGACGCCAAGGCGCGTCAGATGCTCCAGCACCGGGTCCGAGGCCATGGCCAGATAGGTGCCGGGATGGGCGATGTCGGGGCGACCCGCGGTCATGCCCTTCACATGCGCCTCATAGATCACCGTGTCCGACAGCGGCCGGTGCAGCGCGCGGTCGTCGCCCCAGGCGAAGCTGGGGTCCACGACCACCGATTTCGGCATGTGCTGCGCGCTGTCGCGGCGGTCGAAGGACAGGTCCGCCTCGGGGTGCCCGGCCTTGTAGCCCATCAGCGTGTCATGGGGGGCGGGGCGCCCTGTCAGCCGCTTGGCATAGGGGTCGATCAGCAGCTTGCGCGCGTTGAAGCGGTGCCCCTCGTGCGGACGGTAGGGGCCGTGCATGCGAAATCCGTATTTCTGCCCCGGCCGCAGCCCCCCGACATAGCCGTGCCAGACATGGCCGTCGCGTTCGGGCAGGTCGATCCGGGTCTCTCGGTTGCGCTCGTCGAACAGGCACAGCACCGCGCGCTCGGCATGCTGCGAGAACACGGCGAAGTTCACCCCCGCCCCATCGAAGGTCGCCCCCAGGGGTGCGGGGTGACCGGCGGTCATCGTGACGGTCTGGGTCATCGCCCCTGGATCAGCCTTCCGTAAAGTGCGGCATAGGCGTCGGCCGATTGCGACCAGCCGACGGGATGGGCCATGGCATTGGCCTGCATCCGCGTCCAGTCCTGCGGCTCCGCGAACAGCGCCGCCAGCCGCAGCAGCGCGCCGCGCAGCGCGGTGGCGGTGACCGGCGCGAACTGGATGCCCGTCGCCACGCCCCGCGCCATGGCGGCGGGCGAGGCGTTGATGACCGTGTCGGCCAGCCCCCCGGTCAGCGCGACCACGGGGATGGTGCCATAGCGCAGCCCGTACATCTGTGTCAGGCCGCAGGGCTCGAAGCGCGACGGCACCAGGATCGCGTCGCCCCCGGCGATCAGCCGATGCGACAGCCCCTCGTCATAGCCGATGCGCACGGCCACGTTCGGGTCCTGCGCCGCCTGGCGGAAGGCCTGCTCCAGCCCCGGGTCGCCCGATCCCAGAACCGCCAGCTGCCCGCCCGCCTCCAGCAGCGTCGGCAGGACCTCCAGCACCAGGTCCAGCCCCTTCTGATGCGTCATCCGCGACACGATCACGCAAAGCGGCCCCGCGGCCTCGGGCAGGCCCAGCTCGGCCCGCAGGGCGGCGCGGGCGGCGGCCTTGCCCGCCGGGTCGCGGAAACGGGCGATCTCGGGGTCGGTCTCGGGGTCCCAGACCGCGTCGTCGATGCCGTTCAGGATGCCGGTCAGATCCGCCTGACGGTGGCGCATCACCCCGTCCAGCCCCATGCCGAATTCAGGGGTCATCAGCTCCTCGGCATAGCGGGGCGACACGGTGGTCAGCGCATCCGCCCCCATCAGCCCCGCCTTGAGTGCCGAGATGGCGCCCCAGAACTCGTATCCCTCGCTGTAAAACCGCGCCGGGTCCAGGCGCAGGCCGTGCATCCGCCCCGGATCGGTCGCCCCGGTGAAGGCGATGTTGTGGATGGTCAGCACGGTGCGCGGCGCGGCGCCGCCCATGCGCGGCAGGTATTCGGTCATGAACCCCGCCTGCCAGTCATGCCCGTGCAGCACCTGCGGCAGCCAGCCGCCCGCGCCATGCGCGCCCAGATGCGCCGCAGCCCAGGACAGGGCCGCAAAACGTTCCGGATTGTCCGGCCAGTCGCGCCCGTCCGGCCCCAGATAGGGGTTGCCCGGCCGCGCGTAGAGATGCGGCGCATCCAGCACCAGAAGGTTCAGCCCCGCCGCCCGACCGGCCAGCACGACCGCCGGGCCGCCGAACAGGTCCTCGAACCGATGCACCGCCTCGGGCTCGGCCAGTGCGGCCATCACCGCCGGATAGCCCGGAACCAGGCTGCGCATCTGCACCCCCGCGCCCGCCAGCGCGCCGGGCAGCGCGCCGGTCACGTCGGCCAGGCCGCCGGTCTTGACCAGGGGCGCGATCTCGGAGGCGACGGAGAGGACCCGGATCACAGCGCCGCCGCCCGCCGGTCCAGCATGTCCTGGGTGATCAGCGTGATGCCGCGATCGCTGACGCGAAACCACTGCGCGTCATCCTTGGGGTCCTCGCCGACGACCAGGCCCTCGGGAATGACCACGCCGCGGTCGATGACCACGTTGCGCAGCCGCGCATGGCGGTGAACGGTGACATAGGGCAGCACCACCGCGTGATCCAGGATGGCATAGCTGTTGGTATGCACCTCGGTGAACAGCAGCGAATTGCGGATCTCGGTCCCCGAGACGATGCAGCCCCCCGACACCATCGAGGAGATGGCGACCCCCCGGCGGTCCTTCTCGTCATGGATGAACTTGGCGGGCGGCTTGCTCTCGGAATAGGTCCAGATGGGCCAGTCGCTGTCCCAGAGGTTCAGCTCGGGGACGAAGTTGGTCAGGTCGATATTGGCCTGCCAGAAGGCATCGACCGTGCCCACGTCCTTCCAGTAGGCGGGCGCGCCCGCGTCTCGCACGCAGCTGGTGTCGAAGCGGTGCGCCATGGCCTTGCCGTTCTTTACGATGTCCGGGATCAGGTCGGTGCCGAAATCATGGCTGGAATTCGGGTCCTCGGCGTCGCGCAGCAGCAGGTCGCGCAGGAAGGCCCAGTTGAAGACATAGATGCCCATCGAGGCCAGCGCCTTGTCCGGCTCGCCCGGCATGGCGGGCGGATCGGCGGGCTTCTCCAGGAAGGACACGATCCGGCCCGTGGCGTCCACGTCCATCACGCCAAAGGCCGTGGCCTCCATCCGGGGCACGGTCAGGCAGCCCACGGTGACGTCCGCGCCGCTTTCGACATGCTCGCGCAGCATGATCTCGTAGTCCATCTTGTAGATGTGATCGCCCGCCAGGATGACGATGTAATCGACGTCGTAATCGTCCACGATGTCGATGTTCTGCGTCACCGCATCGGCCGTGCCGCGATACCAGTGATCCTCGGAGGTGCGCTGGCTGGCGGGCAGGATGTCCAGGAACTCGTTGCGTTCCGCCCGAAAGAAGTTCCAGCCCCGCTGGCAATGCCGAATCAGGCTGTGGGCCTTGTACTGCGTGGCGATGGCGATCTTGCGGATGCCGGAATTCATCGCGTTCGACAGGGCGAAGTCGATGATCCGCGTCTTGCCGCCGAAATAGACGGCGGGCTTGACGCGGCGGTCGGTCAGCTCCTTCAGGCGGCTGCCGCGCCCCCCCGCCAGCACGAAGGCCATCGCCCGGCGCGTCAGCCGTTGCGTTTCCACCATGGTCCTCTCCTCCCTCATGATTTCAGCCTGCCGCCACGAAGATCACCACGGACAGGGGCGGCAGGGTCACAGCCATCGAAGCCGGCTGACCGTCCTGCGGTTCCCCGTCCGCCACGACCCCGCCCAGATTGCCCATGCCGCTGCCGCCATAGATCGCGGCATCGGTGTTCAGCGCCTCGCGCCAGCGCCCCGCCTGCGGCACGCCGATGCGGAAATCGGGGCGCGGCACGGGCGTGAAGTTGCAGACCACCACCACCGGCGGATCGCCCGCATCCCCGCGCCTGATCCAGGCATAGGTCGATTGCGCGGGATCGGTCGCGATCCACTGGAACCCCTCGGGCTCGGCATCCTTGACATGCAGCGCGGGCGTGCCGCGATAGAGCCCGTTCAGGTCGCGCACCAGCGCCTGCACGCCCTGGTGCATCGGCTGACCGGCGGCGTGCCAGTTCAGCTCGCCGTTGTGGTTCCATTCCTCGGGCTGGCCGAACTCGCAGCCCATGAACAGCAGCTTTTTCCCCGGATGCCCCCACATGAAGCCGTAATAGGCGCGCAGGTTCGCGAATTGCTGCCATTCGTCGCCGGGCATCTTGTGCAGCAGGCTGCCCTTGCCGTGGACGACCTCGTCATGGCTGATCGGCAGGATGAAGTTCTCGCTGAAGGCATACATCAGCCCGAAGCTCATCAGGTCGTGGTGATAGCGGCGGTGGACCGGATCGCGGCTCATGTAGCGTAGGGTGTCGTTCATCCAGCCCATGTTCCACTTGAAGCCAAAGCCCAGCCCCCCCGCATCGACCGGGGCCGACACCTTGGGGAATGACGTGCTCTCCTCGGCCACGGTCATGATGCCGGGTTGTTCGCCGTAAGCCTCGATGTTCATGTTCTGAAGGAAGGCGATCGCCTCGTAGTTCTCGCGCCCGCCATCCTTGTTCGGAACCCATTCGCCGGCCTTGCGGGAATAGTCGCGGTACAGCATCGACGCCACCGCATCCACGCGCAGCCCGTCGATATGGTATTCGTCCAGCCAGTAGACCGCATTGGCGGTCAGGAAGTTCTGCACCTCGGTCCGGCCATAGTTGTAGATCAGCGTGTTCCAGTCCTGGTGGAACCCCTCGCGCGGGTCGGCATGCTCATACAGCTCGGTCCCGTCGAAGCGGGCCAGACCATGCGCATCGGTCGGGAAATGCCCCGGCACCCAGTCCAGCAGCACGCCCAGACCGGCCCGATGCGCCGCATCGACCAGGTCGCGGAACTCGTGCGGCGGGCCGAAGCGGATCGTCGGCGCATAAAGGCCCACCGGCTGATAGCCCCAGGACCCGTCGAAGGGAAATTCGCTGACCGGCATCAGCTCCAGATGGGTAAAGCCCATGTCCTTGGCATAGGCCACCAGGTCCCGCGCCATCTCCTGATAGGAGAGCGGCCGCCCGCCATCGTCATACCGGCGCCGCCAGCTGCCCGGATGGACCTCATAGATGCTGATCGGCGCGCGCCGGTCCTGCGCCTTGGCGCGCCCCGCCATCCACTCCGCGTCCTTCCAGCCATAGCCACGGATGTTGCGCACCACGCTGGCCTTTTCCGGCGGGTGCTGGCTGCCGAAGCCCACCGGATCGGCCTTCTGCATCACGCCGCCCTGGGCATCCAGGATCTCGTACTTGTAGAGCGTCCCCTCATCCAGGTCGGGCAGGAAGATCTCCCAGAACCCCTGCCCCACGCGGCGCATCGGATGCCGCCGCCCGTCCCAGGCATTGAACGGCCCCACGACCGAGACGCGCCGTGCATTGGGCGCCCAGACCGCGAAATGCGTCCCCGCGACCCCCTCATGGGTCATCACATGCGCGCCCAGCACCCGCCAGAGCCGCCGATGCGTCCCCTCGGCCAGCAGATGCAGGTCGATCTCTCCCAGCACCGGGCCGAAGCGGTAGGGGTCCTCGAAGGTCCACTCGACCCCGCCCCCGGTCCGCGCCTTCAGGCGATAGGGCCCCGCCGGGATCGGCCCCGCGAAGACATCCCCCGCCACGCGCGGCAGCGGCACCGTGCCCGCAGGCCCCACCGCGGACAGCGCGGCCAAGTCGGGGTGGAACACCGTCAGCCATTGGCCCTCGCCCTGCGGGCGCGGCCCCAGAATCGAAAACGGTTGCGAACAGCGGCCCTGCGCCAAGGCGGCCTGATCGTCCCGGCTAAGCTGCGGAGGATTCGTGATATTGTCCATAGCTCCTACCATAGCCCAGCCCGTGAATCAGGCAATTGACTGGTTAACGCTAACACCTCCTTTTTGATCCCGCTATAGTCATGCATGACTGAACCGGAATCCCCGACCCCGAAAGGTGACGACATGGCGGAATGGTGGCGCGACGCGGTGATCTATCAGATCTATCCCCGCAGTTTTCAGGACAGCGACGGCGACGGCATCGGCGATCTGCCGGGCATCACGCGGCGGCTGGACCATGTGGCGGGGCTGGGGGTGGACGCGATCTGGCTGTCGCCCTTCTTCACCTCGCCGCAGAAGGACATGGGCTATGACGTGTCCGACTATACCGACGTGGACCCGCTGTTCGGCAGCATGGCCGATTTCGATGCGATGGTCGCCCGCGCCCACCAGCTGGGTCTGAAGGTCATCATCGACCAGGTCATCAGCCATTCCAGCGACCTCCATCCCTGGTTCGAGGAAAGCCGCCGCGACCGCACCAACCCCAAGGCAGACTGGTATGTCTGGGCCGATCCGAACCCGGACGGCACGCCGCCGAACAACTGGCCCTCGGTCTTCGGCGGCCCGGCCTGGGAATGGGAGCCGCGCCGGCGGCAGTATTACCTGCACAACTTCCTGATCGAACAGCCCGACCTGAACATGTGGAACCCCGAGGTCCAGGACGCGCTGCTGGAGACGATGCGCTTCTGGCTGGAACGCGGCGTGGACGGGTTCCGGCTGGACACGGTGAACTACTATTTCCACGACCGCGAGCTGCGGGCGAACCCGCCCAATCCCGACCATACCGGCCCCGAGACTTACGGTTTCCAGCGCCACATCTATTCCAAGAACCGCCCCGAGAACATCGCCTTCCTCAGGCGGATGCGGGCGCTGACCGACGAATACGACGCGCGCATGATGGTCGGAGAGGTCGGCGACGGCGGCCAGACCGCCATCGACATCATGGCCGAATACACCGCCGGCTCCGACCGGCTGCACATGTGCTACAGCTTCGAGATGCTCAGCCCCGACTTCACCGCCGCGCATTTCCGCCGCTGCATCGAGGGCGTGCAGCAGGGCGCGCCGGACGGGCACAGCTGCTGGTCCTTCTCGAACCACGACGTGGTGCGGCACGTGACGCGCTGGACGCCGCATGCGCAGGACCCGGACGTGCTGGCGCGGCAGGCGGCGGCGATGCTGCTGTCCTTCCCCGGCACGATCTGCCTCTATCAGGGCGAGGAGCTGGGCCAGGCCGAGACCACCTTGGTCTATGAGGAGCTGACCGACCCCCCCGCCCTGCGCTTCTGGCCCGAGGTCAAGGGCCGCGACGGCTGCCGCACGCCGATGGTCTGGGATCAGGGCGAACCGCATGCGGGATTCTCGGACACCACCCCCTGGCTGCCGGTCAAGGAGGCGCAGGCCCTGCGCGCCGTGGCCCAGCAGCAGGACCGCAACGACGGCGTGCTGGCCGCCTATCGCGCGACCATCGCCTTCCGGAAGGGGTCCGATGCGCTGCGCTTCGGCGCGACGACCTTCCTGGACCTGCCCGAACCGCTGCTGGCCTTCCGGCGCGACCATGACGGGCAGGGGCTGACCGCGGTCTTCAACCTCTCGGCCACGCCGCGCGACCTGACGGTCGGGGGCGACACCGCCCTGACCGGCCCCGGGCATGCCACGCTAGAGGGGGGGCGCCTCAGCCTGCCCGCCAACGGCTTCGCCTGGCTGACCGGCGCACTTACGCTGACCGCGTGAGCGCATGCGGCGCGCGGATCAGCCCGCGCGCCGCCTGAAAAACAGCATCACCGCCAGATAGACCCCCGCCGCCCCGAACAGCCCCGCCCAGAGCGGGCTGCCCATCCACAGCTCCACCCCCGCCCAGCTCAGGGGCAGCGCCACGCACAGCACCCGCACCCATAGCGGGCGGAAGAACGGCGCATCGGGATCGACCAGCTTCATGGCATCTCCTCTCGGGGCTCGGGCGGGCGGGGGGTCCGGGGGGCTGGCCCCCCGGCCGTCGCGGGACGCAACAGCCCGCGCTGCCAGGGGGGCGCCCCGGCAAAGGCCGCCGCGATGTGATCGACAAAGGCGCGCGTCTTGCGCGGCAGCGGCCGGATCGGCGGCCAGACGACGCTGATCGGCAGGGGGTCGGTCATGTCCGGCAGCACCTGCACCAGCCGCCCGTCGCGCAGCGCGTCATGCACGATGAACAGCGGCAGCAGCGCCAGCCCCAGCCCGCCGATGGCCAGATCGCGCATCGCCTCGCCGTTGTTGGCCGACACCCGGCTCTGGCGCGGCGGCGGGATCTCGGCGGCAAAGGGCCAGATCTCGGCCAGCCGCGTGTTCAGGTATCCGATGACCTCGTGCCCGGCCAGATCGGCGGGCCGCGCCACCGCGCCGTGCTGGGCCAGATAGTCGGGGCTGGCGACCAGGGCGCGCGGGTCCTCGCACAGGCGCCGCGCCATCAGGCTGCTGTCCTTCAGATGCCCGATCCGCAGCCCCAGATCGAACCCGGCCCGGCCCAGATCCATCTGCCGATCGTCGTAATCCAGCACGATCTCCAATCCCGGATGGGCGCGCGCAAAGCCTGCGATCACCGGACCCAGATGCCTGATGCTAAAGCTCATCGGCGCCGCGATGGCCAGGCGTCCGCGCAGGGCGGCCTCGGGGGCGGCGGCGCCTTCGGTCGCGGCGACCAGTTCGGCCAGGGCCGGGCGCACCCGTTCGGCCAGGGACAGGGCGCTGTCGGTGGGCGCGATCCGGCCCGCGTGGCGGGTGAACAGCGCAACCCCAAGCGCCGCCTCGAAATCGCTGATCCGCTTGCTGACCACCGATTTCGACAGGTCGGCCCGCGCCGCCGCGCCCGAGATGCTGCCCGCATCCAGCACCGCCAGGAAGGTCTCGATATCGGTGATCGTCCACGCCATGCCTCAGCCTAGCATGCCGCCGACCGTTCGCAAGAACCGAACGCGGTGTTGGGTGCGTGACGGGTGCCGCGAACGCAGGCGCTGCGCCATATTTCGTGGCAACAGCCACCGAACCGAACGGAGCCCGCCATGCAGCTGACCGGAATCCACCACCTGACCGCCATCACTGCCGATGCGGCAGGCAATAACCGCTTCTACACGGAAACCCTCGGCCTGCGCCGGGTCAAGAAGACCGTGAATCAGGACGACACCTCGGCCTATCACCTGTTCTTCGCGGACGGGGCCGGCAGCCCCGGCACCGACATCACCTTCTTCGACTGGCCCGCCCCGCGCGAGCGGCGCGGCACGAACGCGATCACCCGCACCGGCCTGCGCGTGGCCGAGGAGAGCCTCGACTATTGGGCCGACCGCCTGTCGGGCCTCGACGCGCGGCTGACGACCATCGACGGCCGCCCCAGCCTGGAGGTCGAGGACCCCGAGGGCCAGCGCCTGCGCCTGGTCGCGGCCCCCACCCCCGCGGGCCAGCCCTGGGCGCGCAGCGAGGTGCCCGCCGAACACCAGATCCGCGGCCTGGGCCCCATCACCATCTCAGTCCCCGAACTGGCCCCGACCGAGGCCGTGCTGACCCAGGTCATGAACATGCGCCGGGTCCGCGACTATGCCAGCCCCGACGGGCAGGGCCAGGTCCATGTCTTTGAGATGGGTGAGGGCGGCGCCGCCGCCGAACTGCATGTCGCCGTCCAGCCCGGCCTGCCCCAGGCCCGCCAGGGCGCGGGGGGCGTGCATCACGTGGCCTTCCGCGTGCCCGACACCGCCGCCCTGACCGCCTGGACCGATCGCGTGGCCCGGTTCCGCGTGCCCAGCAGCGGCGAGGTCGAGCGGTTCTATTTCCGGTCGTTGTATTTCCGTGAACCGGGCGGCAATCTGTTCGAGCTTGCCACCGACGGACCGGGCTTCGACGTGGACGAGCCCTTCGAGACGATGGGCGAGGGCCTGTCCCTGCCCCCCTTCCTGGAGGGCAAGCGCCAGCAGATCGAGGCCGGGCTGAAGCCCCTGGCCTGACCCGCCCCATAACGGAGAGATGCGATGACCACGATCCTCGGACTGTCCGGCAGCCTGCGCCGCGCGTCCCTTAACAGCGCGCTCCTGCGCGCGGGGGCGCAGCTGGCGCCCCCCGGCGTCACGCTGCGGATCGGCGACATCCGCGGCGTGCCGCTCTATGACGGCGACCTGGAGGCCGAGAGCGGCATCCCGGCCGCCGTCACCGCGCTGACCGATGCGCTGGCCGCGGCGGACGGGCTGCTGCTGGTCACCCCGGAATACAACAACGGCGTGCCGGGCGTGCTGAAGAACGCGCTGGACTGGATGTCGCGCGGCCCGGGGCTGGAGCGGTTCCGGGGCAAGCCGGTCGCGGTCATCGGCGCTTCGCCCGGGGCCTTCGGCACGGCGCATGCGCAGTCGCACTGGCTGCCGGTGCTGCGCAGCCTGGCCATGCGCCCTTGGTTCGAGGGGCGGCTGATGGTCTCGCGCGCGGGCGGCCTGGTCGACGCACAGGGCCGGCTGACCGACGAGGCCACCCGCGCGAAGCTGGCCGATTTCATCGCGGGCTTTGCCGCCTCCATCGGAGACAGGCCATGAACGGCATCGCCCATGTCGCGCTGACGGTGCGCGACCTGCCCGCCATGACGCAGTTCTATCGCGACGCGATCGGGCTTTTGCCGCTGTCGGGCGACGGGACGGTGCAGGATCTGGGCGCGGGCGGGCGCGTGCTGCTGCGCCTGATCGCGGACCCGGCCGCGCGGCCCGCCGATCCGCGCGACGCGGGCCTGTTCCACACCGCCTTCCTGCTGCCGGACCGCGCCGCCCTGGGGGCCTGGCTGCGCCATGCCGCCGAGACCGGCGTGCGGCTGACCGGCGCCTCGGATCACGGCGTCAGCGAAGCGCTGTATCTGGACGATCCCGAGGGCAACGGCATCGAGATCTATCGCGACCGCCCGGCCGCCGACTGGCCCCGCGACGGCGCCCGCATCCTGATGACGACCGGGCGGCTGGACATGGCCGACCTGGCCGCGGCGGCGGCGGCCCCCTGGCGGGGCGCACCCGACGGGGCGGTCGTGGGCCACGTGCATCTGCAGGTGGGCGACCTGGATCAGGCGCACGGCTTTCTGACCGGCGATCTGGACCTGACCCGGACCTTCGATGCGCCCGGCGGCGCGTGGTACGGGTGGGACGGCTATCACCACCACCTTGCCGCGAATGTCTGGAACAGCCGCGGCGCGGGCCCGCGTCCAGAGGACCGGACCGGCCTGCGACATGTTGCGCTGCGGCAACAGTTTCGCCGCAGCAGCGAAATCGTCGATCCGTGGGGAAACCGTTTCACCGCAAGCGACGTTCAGCCCGCGTAATCCAGTACCAAGTACGCCCGCCCCCACATCATGTGGAGGCGGGCATTTTTCATCGCTGATCAAGGGGCCATCCAGCCCTGCGCCGCATCCAGGTCGTCCTGCGACAGCTCATGCCCCGCAGCGATCACCCGCGCGTCCAGATCGGCCCCGCTGGCCGCCAGCCAATCGTTCAGCGCCGGCGCATGCGGGCCGTAGGGGTCCCGCGCGCCCTGCAGCGTCAGCACGCGCGTGCCGGTCAGATCGGCCGCGGGCACCGGGTCCAGCGCCAGCATCGGCCGCATCAGGATCGCGCGCCAGATCAGGCCCGGATGAAGGCCCATGACCGCCCCCGCGAAGTTCGCGCCGTTGGAGTATCCCAGCACCGTCAGCCGCGCCGGGTCCAGGTCATAGGCGGCCATGGCCCCCTCCCAGAAGGCGGCGAAGGCCGCGGCCTCGGACCGGATGTCGGCCTGATCGAAGCGCGCCATGGACAGGCGGCGGAAGAACCGCGCCACCCCCTCCTCGGTCGAGCGGCCGCGCAGGCCCAGAAGGGTCGCGCGCGGGGCGATGCGATGCGCCAGCGGCATCAGGTCGGTCTCGGACCCGCCGGTGCCGTGCAGCAGCATGAGGGTCGATCCGTCGGCATCCTCGGGGGCGTGGATGCGGTGAACGAAGGGCAGGTCGCGCATGGGTCTCCTTTCCTCGCCCGGCAGGGCGAATTGCGGCAGCTGCAGCCGCAGGTCGATGTCGTCGGTCATGTGCGGCGGCACCCGCAGGCTGCGGCCCAGGGCATCCGCCGGTTCGTCCACGGTCATGCCGGGACCGTCGGTCGCCAGCTCCACCAGCAGCCCCGCCGGATCGCGGACATAGAGCGAGGCGAAGTACAGCCGGTCGTGCAGGACCGTGTCCGACAGCCCCGCGCGATGCGCCTGAAGGGCTGCCGTGTCGGGCACGCGCAGGGCGACATGGTCGATGGTCCCGGTGCCCGGAATGCCCGGCACGAAGCCCGCCGCGTCGCGGATGTCGATCACGTCGCGCCCCGAGGCCAGCCGCGTCACGCCGCCCTCCGCCCCCTGCGGCGCATAGCCGAAGCGCGACAGGAAGGCCGCGGTGGCGGCGGCATCGCCGCTCCACAGGGTCACGCCGGACAGGCGCTGCGGCGGGGCGGGCCAGCCCGCATCGGGCAGGTCGGTGCCGACCAGCTTGACGATGATCCCGTCCGGGTCGCGCAGGCGCAGGACCGGGGCGCCGAACTCGCGCAGCGGCCCCTGGACCGACAGGCCATGCTGCAGCGCGCGGGTCAGCCAGTCGCCGATCCGGCCGCGCGGGATGGCCAGCGCGATCTCGGCCGGCTGGCCGTGGCCCACGCGGCCGGGCGCGCCGTCCTGCCAGACCAGGAAGCTGACCAGCGTGCCGGGGCGGCCCGCCGCATCGCCGTAGAACAGGTGCAGCTGGCGCGCGTCCTCGAACCCCGCCACCTGCTTGACCAGGGACAGACCCAGAAAGCCCGCCCAGTAATCGACATTGGCCTGCACGTCGCGTGTGATGGCCGTCACGTGATGAAGTCCCGTCATGGCGACCTCCTTTCGCGCACCAAGATGCACAGCCGCGGCGTTCGGCGCCACGGGGTCCGGTCGCAATCCGGCGTTCGGCGCAGGCGAACGACAGCGGGCTTGCCCGAGGCCGCGCGAAGGACCACCCTTTCGGCAACCCACAGGAGGATGCACATCATGAGCTGGAACCCCGCCCTGACCCCCGGCTGCCCCGACGAGATCGGCCCCGACGCCATCGAGACGCTGATCATCCCCCGCGCCCGCGATCTGGGCGGGTTCGAGGTGCGCCGCGCCCTGCCCGCGCCGAAACGCCAGATGGTGGGGCCGTTCATCTTCTTCGACCAGATGGGCCCGGCCGAGTTCCTGACCGACCAGGGCATCGACGTGCGCCCGCATCCCCATATCGGGCTGGGCACGGTGACCTATCTCTATCGCGGCAGCTTCCAGCATCGCGACAGCACCGGGGCCGACCAGATCATCACCCCCGGCGCGCTGAACTGGATGGTGGCGGGGCGCGGCGTGACCCATTCCGAACGCAGCCCCGAGGCGGTGCGCGCCGGTCCCAGCAGCCTGCTGGGCATCCAGACCTGGATCGCCCTGCCCGAAAGGGCCGAGGACATCGCCCCCAGCTTCGAGCACCACGCCGCCACCGCCCTGCCCGAGATCCGCGACCAGGGCATCACCGCGCGGCTGATTCTGGGCGACGCCTATGGCGAGCGCGCGCCCGCCACGATGCATTCCGAGACCTTCTATCTGGACGTGACGCTGGCGGCGCGGGCGCGCTTTCCGCTGCCCGACAACCACGAGGATCGCGGCCTCTACATCACCGAGGGCAGCGTCGGCATCGCCGGGCAGGAGTATCAGGCCGGGCAGATGATGGTGTTCCGTCCCGGCGACCGGATCACCGTCCAGGCGGGCGACCGGGGCGCGCGGCTGATGGCGCTTGGCGGGGCGACGCTGGAGGGGCCGCGCCACATCTGGTGGAACTTCGTCGCCTCCTCGCGCGAGCGGATCGAGGAGGCGAAACGCGAATGGCGCGAGGCGCGTTGGGGCCAGGGCCGGTTCGACCTGCCGCCGACCGACCGCGACGACTTCATCCCCCTGCCCTGAGCCCCCTGCCAGGCCCCGACGGAGACAGCCATGCCCAAATCCGCGCACGACGTGCTGGAGTTCTGGTTCTCGGACGAAATGCGGCCCTACTGGTTCGCCAAGTCCGACAGCATCGACAAGGAGATCGCCGCCCGCTTCTCCGAGACCTACGAGGAGGCGCATGCCGGCCGGCTGGACGCCTGGATGGACGCGCCGGACAGCGCGCTGGCGCTGGTCATCGTGCTGGACCAGTTCCCGCGCAACATCCATCGCGGCGGTCCGCGCAGCTTCGAATCGAACGACATCGCGCTGGCCCATGCGCGCAGCGCGCTGGAGATGGGCCATGACGCTGGCCAGACGCCCGACCGGCGGCAGTTCTTCTACCTGCCCTTCATGCACAGCGAGGACCTGGCCGATCAGGAGCGCTCGGTCGCGCTCTACGAACAGCTGGGCGACGCCAATTCGCTGCGCTTCGCGCGCGATCACCGCGACATCGTCGCCCGCTTCGGCCGCTTTCCACATCGCAACGCCATCCTGGGCCGCGATAGCACCCCCGAGGAGGCCGAGTTTCTAAAGACCCACAAGGGCTTCTGAGCGGCGCGGCCCTTGCCCGGCGCGCCGCGCCCGCCTAGCCTGCCGGGCATGACCGACCTGCTCTGCTTTCATGCACCCGACACCGACGCCCACGACCCGCAGTTCTGGATGCTGCGGGGCGTGCCCCTGCCCAACAAGGAGACCGCCGAACGCGCCCGACGCCTTCTGGACGGGATCGCGGCGGCCGGGCTGACGGTGCAGGACGCGCCGGTGACGGACCGCGCCGCCATGCACCGCATCCACACCCCGCGCTATCTGCGCTTTCTGGAGACCGCATGGGAGGAATGGCAGCAGGCCCCCGGTGCCGGCGCCGAGGTCGTGGCGAACCTGCATCCGCAGAAGGCCCATCAGACCTATCCCTCCGGGATCACCGGGCGGGCGGGATGGCACATGGCCGACACGGGCTGTCCCCTGGGACGGCACACCTGGGCTGCGGCGCTGCGCGGGGTGGACACCGCCCTGGCGGCGGTGGCGGCGGTGATGCAGGGCGCGGGGGCGGCCTATGCGCTGTGCCGTCCGCCGGGGCATCACGCCGATGCCGACACGGCGGCCGGGCACTGCTTCCTGAACAATTCCGCCATCGCGGCCGAGGCGCTGCGCACGGCGCATGACCGCGTGGCGGTCTTGGACATCGACGTGCATCACGGCAACGGCACGCAGGAGATCTTTTATGACCGGGCCGACGTGCTGACCCTGTCGGTCCATGCCGATCCCGACGCCTTCTATCCCTTCTACCTGGGCCACGCGCATGAGACCGGGACCGGCGCCGGAGAGGGGTTCAACCTGAACCTGCCGCTGCCGCTCGGGTCGGGCGACGCGCCTTGGCTGGACGCGATCGACCGCGCGCTGGACCGGGTGCGCGATCACCGCGCCGGGGCGCTGGTCCTGGCTCTGGGGCTGGACGCGCATGAGAACGACCCCTTCCGCGGGCTGACCGTCACGACGCCGGGCTTTGCCCGGGCCGCCGCGCGCATCCGCGCCCTGGGCCTGCCCACCGTCATCGTGCAGGAGGGCGGCTATCTCTCCGAGGACCTGACCCACAACCTGGCCGCCTTCCTGCGCGGCTGGCAGGGCCGGGACTGGAACGGGCGGGGCTGAGCGGGTAACAGCGGGGCATCCGGTCAACGGGGGGGCGGCCATGCGCATCTGCATCATCAACACCGGCGGCACGATCAGCTGCGCGGGCCAGCCGCTGGCGCCCATGCCCGCCGACCGCTTCGCCCAGGCCGCGCGCCGCCTGCTGGTCCCCGCGCTGGAGGCGGCGCTGCCGGGCTGCGCGCTGACCTTCGACACCGGGCTGCGCTTCTCGGACAGCGGGCCGGGGCTGCTGGACAGCACCGACCTGCGCCCCTCGGACTGGTGCCGGATCGCGGCGCGGGTGCTGGACCTCCATGCCGATCACGACGGCTTCGTGATCCTGCACGGCACCGACACGATGGATTACAGCGCCGCGGCGCTGGCCATGCTGCTGGGGGTCCGGGACGGGCTGGGCCTGGCGCGGGCGGCGCTGTCCAAGCCGGTCATCCTGACCGGATCGCAGCTGCCGCTGTTCCGCGAGACGCCGGACGGGCTGGTCCTGAACGCAGGCAGCGACGCGCAGGCCAACCTGACCGGCGCGCTCAGGGCGCTGCGCCTGCGCCTGCCCGAGGTGGGGCTGTTCTTCGACGGGCGGCTGATGCGGGGAACCCGCGCGCTGAAGGTCTCGACGACCGCGTTCGCGGCCTTCGACAGCCCGCACCTGCCGCCGCTGGCGCAGGTGGGCATCGGCACGCATCCCGGCCTGGCCGCGGCGCTGGACGGTCCGGCCGCCCCCGATCTGGCGCTGGACGCGCCGGGCGCGCGGGCGCTGGTCGCGGATCAGCTGGCCGCCGTCGTGGCGCGCATCGACGATCAGCGCATCGTGCAGATCCCCATGGTGCCCGCCGCGCCGGGCGTGATGGCCGGCCTGGTCGAGGCCGCGCTGGCGCAGGGCGCGACCGGGTTGATCCTGGAGGGGTTCGGCGCGGGCAACGTCCCGCAGGGCGTCGATGCCGCGGGGACCGGCACCATGGCCCGCGCGCTGGCCCGCGCCACCGTGCCGGTGCTGATCGCCAGCCGGGCGATCGGCGGTCGGGTGGGGGCCTTCGACTATGCCGCCGGGGCCTGGATTGCGGCGACCGGCGCCATTCCCCTGGACGACATGACGCCCGTGGCGGCCCTGGCCAAGCTTGCGGTGCTGTCCGCGGCGGCGGACCACCACGGATGGGACCGCGCCACGCTGGCCGCGCTGATGCGGCGCAGCCTGGCGGGCGAATGCACGGCCCGCGACCGGCTGAGCGGCACCCTGCTGCCCGGAGAGGCGCTGGAGGCGGCGGACGGCCCGGTGCGGCTGTGGAACGACCCCGATGCCGGACCGCGCCTGACCGATGGCGACCGGGTGATCTGGCAGGCCCCCGGACCGGGGCTGCTGCGCAGGACGGGCGGGCGGCTGGTGCTGACCGGACCCTGCGGCACCGAACTGTGGTCTGCGCCCGCCGCGCCCGATGCCGTCGCGCTGCTGACCGCCCAGCCGCCCGCGCTGCGCCTGATCGATCCGGCGCGGCGCGTGCCGGACGCGACCGTGCTGCCCGCCTGATCCCCCGACGAGGAACCGCCCCATGCCCCTGATCCATGTCCTGAACGGTCCCAACCTGAACCTGCTGGGCCAGCGCCAGCCCGAGGTCTATGGCCGCGCCACGCTGGCCGATCTGGAGGCGCTGTGCGTCGAGGCCGCCCGCCCGCACGACATCCGCTTCCTGCAGTCGAACTGGGAGGGGCAGATCGTGGACTGGATCCACGAGGCACGGCGTGAGGCCGCCGCCATCGTCATCAACCCCGCCGCGCTGAGCCATACCTCGGTCGCGGTGCTGGATGCGCTGAACGCCTTCGACGGCCCGGTGATCGAGGTGCATATCAGCCAGATCCACAAGCGCGAGGCGTTCCGCCACCACTCCTACGTCTCGCACCGGGCGGACGGGGTGATCGCGGGTCTGGGGCTGGAGGGATACGCCGCCGCTCTGCGCCATGTCGCGGCGCTGATCGGCTGAGATGCGCCGGACCCGGCCGCAGGGAGGAGGATGCAGCAGGGCCCGGCGCGTTCCGTGAAGACCCGTGACCGGGTCGGAGGGATGCTCGGGAAGAGGAACGCCCTGACCTCATCCTGCGCCCGTCACGGCTGCCTGTCACGGCGATGCGGTGCGGGTGCCGGGGCGGAACGGGCGATGCCCGCTTTGCAGGCAGATCCGGCACCCCCTGCCCGCGGGACGGGCGGCAATGCGTCACTCCGGTGATTCGCCCTCGCCTGTCAGCGCGTCCAGATAGGTGCGCGACCACCAAGCGACGTCCTGCGTCACCACCCCTTCCAGCAGGGCTGCGTGCCGCGCGCGGCGTTCGGGTTGCGACATGCGCATGGCCTGCGCCATCGCGACCGCCAGGTCGTTGGGGTCGTGCGGGTTGATGATCAGCGCCTGCTCCATCGTCTCGGCCGCGCCGGCAAAGCGCGACAGGATCAGCACGCCCGGATCGTCGGGGTCCTGGGCCGCGACGAATTCCTTGGCCACCAGGTTCATCCCGTCGGCCAGCGGCGTGACCAGGCCGATGCGCGCCTGACGATACAGCCCGGCCAGGACCGTGCGCGGGAAGGGCCGGTGGATGAAGCGGATCGGCGTCCAGTTCAGCGTCGCGAACTGGCCATTGATGCGCCCGGCCAGATGCTCGGTCTCCTCGCGGATGGCCTGATAGGCCTCGACCGCGCCGCGGGTGGGTGGCGCGATCTGCAGGAAGCTGATCTTCTCGTGCAGGTCGGGGATCTTCTCCAGCAGCAGCTGATAGGCGCGGAACCGCTGCGGGATGCCCTTGGAATAGTCCAGCCGGTCCACCCCGATCATCATGCGCGCGCCGGTCAGCATGCGCATGCGGTCGCTGTCGGGAGCCTCGGCCGCCTCCTCCATGAAGGACCGGGCATCGATGCCGATGGGAAAGACCCGGCAGCGCACGTCGCGTCCCGACAGCCGGTACCGGTCGGGACCCGTCTGCTCTCCATCGGCCAGCTGGCGCGCGCTTTCCGCGAAGGCGCCCAGATCGCGTTCCGCCTGAAAGCCCAGCAGGTCGTAATGCGACAGCCAGTCGAACAGCTGCGCGGGGTTCGGCAGGGCGGCGCAATCGGCGGGTCCCGGAAAGGGGATGTGCAGGAAATGCCCGATCGGGTTCCGCACCCCCAAGGCGCGCAGTTCGGCCGCCAGCGGGAACAGGTGGTAATCCTGCACCCAGATCCGGTCTTCGGGGCGCAGATGCGGGACGATCATCCGCGCGATCATCGCGTTCACGCCCGCATAGCCGTCCAGGTATTCCGGCCGGATCAGCATCAGGTTGGGCCGCCCATGGCACAGCGGCCAGAGGATCGAGTTCGCATAGCCGAGGTAGTATTCCTCGTGCTGCTGCGGCGTCAGGTCGAAGGACATCCGCGCGAAGGCCGCGCCGGGATGGTCCTGCAGCTCGGGGGCCGGATCGTCGGTCACCTGCCCCGAGAACCCGATCCACAGGCCGTCCGATCCGCTCAGCGCGTCCTGCAGCGCGACGACCAGCCCGCCCGACGGGTCGTCACCCAGAGGCAGGCGGTTCGACACGACGATCAGGCGGGATTGGGCAGGCATCGGGGGCAGTCCTCAGGTCAGGTGGGCGTCCAGCCAGGCGGCCAGGGCGGCCGGGTCGGGCAGGCGGTGGGCGGCGGCGGTCGGCCCGTCGCCGATCTTGATGGCAAAGCCGCCGCGGGACTGGGCCTCGGCCATGGCGGGTTCGTCGGTGGTGTCGTCGCCCGCGAAGACGGGGATGCGGCCCGCGAAGGGCGGCAGGCCCATCAGATGCGCCATGGCGCTGTCCTTGCCAACGCCGGCGGGGCGCAGCTCCAGCGCCATCTTGGCGGGTTGCAGCATCAGATGCGGATGCGCGCGGGCCAGATCGTCCATCACCGCCTCGACATAGCCGCGCAGGTCGGGCGCGTCGCGATAATGCAGCGCGACGCCGTGCGGCTTTTCCTCGACCAGAAGGCCGGGATGGGAGGCGGCGCGGTCATGGGCGGCGGCATGCAGCGCGGCTACATCGAAGGCCGCGCCGTGCAGCAGCGCGATCCGCCCGGGCGACAGCGACAGCTCGGAGCCGTGGCTGCCCGCGATGATGCCTTCGAACCCGCCCAGATGGCTGCGCAGGTCCGCCACGTCGCGCCCCGAGATCAGCGCCAGCGCGCCCCCCTGCCGCCGCGTCAGCGCCGCCAGCCGGTCGCGCAGGGCCTGCGTCACCACCACGGCATCCGGTCTGGGGGCGATCTCGACCAGGCAGCCGTCGAAATCCAGGAACAGGGCGGCGTCGGGCGGCAGATGCGGCAGGGTCATGCGGCGGCGTCTCTCCATGATGGATGTCGCAACACAACCCTCGGATGCCGCACCGGTTCACGGGAACGCGAGTTTTTTCCCGCGCGCCCGCGATCCGGGATCAGAACTCGACGCCGGCCTGGGCCTTGATGCCGGCGCGGAACGGATGCTTGACCTGGGTCATCTCGGTCACCAGGTCGGCCGCCTCGACCAGCGCCTCGGGGGCGCCGCGGCCGGTCAGGACGACATGGGTCATGGGCGGCTTCTCGGCCTCCAGGAAGGCCAGCACCTGCGCCACGTCCAGATAGCCGTAACGGAAGGCGATGTTGATCTCGTCCAGCAGGACCATGCGGATGGCCGGGTCGCGGATCAGTACCTGCGCGCGCGCCCAGCCCGCCTCGGCGGCGGCGATGTCGCGGGCCTTGTCCTGCGTCTCCCAGGTGAAGCCCTCGCCCATGGCGTGGAACTGGCACAGATCGGCGAAATGCGTGGTCAGCAGGCGCCGTTCGCCGGTGTCCCACGCGCCCTTGATGAACTGCACCACCGCGCAGGGCATGCCATGGGCGACGCAGCGCATGATCATCCCGAAGCCCGAGGACGACTTGCCCTTGCCCGGCCCGGTATGGACGATGATCAGGCCCTTCTCTCCGGTCCGGGTCTGCATCATGCGGTCGCGCGCGGCCTTCTTGCGGGCCATCTTCTGGGCGTGGCGGGCCAGATCCTCGGCGGCGATCGGGTCGGTCTGCGTCATCGGGTCGCTCCTGGCGGTTGACAAAGGGCGGGCGCGGGGGTTGGTTGGGTGCGTGTTGGTTCCTGTCTATGACAGGCGAAGAGGGAATGCGACAAGGTCCGCCGAATGCCGGGCCCCAAGCGCAGCCGCCCCCGCGACCGTGACCGGAAAGGTCGCCCGATCCACTGGCCCCGCGGGGTCGGGAAGGTGGGACGACCATTGGGGAGACCCTGAATCCG
Source organism: Paracoccus sp. NIOT.M2S5SZ12 (assembly GCF_057748165.1). Taxonomy (NCBI): domain Bacteria; kingdom Pseudomonadati; phylum Pseudomonadota; class Alphaproteobacteria; order Rhodobacterales; family Paracoccaceae; genus Paracoccus; species Paracoccus sp. NIOT.M2S5SZ12. The sequence goes on along the minus strand of NZ_JBYLFR010000004.1, from coordinate 36,131 downwards.
CAAGCCGGGAGACCTGCCAGCACCGATGATGACGGGCGGACGGGGTGTTTCGCGACCGGCAGGTGATGGCCGGATGCCCCGTGCCGTCCCCTTTCGGATGCCCCATGCCGCCGCAACGGAGGGAAGGGGCCGCGATGCGCGCCGTTCTGCATGTCTGCACCACCTGCCGGGGGACCGATCCCGCCGCGGACCCGGATGCGCCGCGCCCGGGCGCGCTGCTTCATGCGCGGCTGAGCGGTGCCGCGCCGCAGGGCGTGGAGGTGCGCCCCGTCGAATGCCTGTCGGCCTGTTCGCAGGGCTGCGCCGTGGCGCTGTCGGCGCCGGGCTGCTGGTCCTATGTCTATGGCCGCCTGACCCCCGCCGACGCCGCCGAGATCATCGAGGGCGCCCGCGCCTATGCCGCCAGCGGCGACGGCGTCGTGCCATGGCGCGAACGCCCCGCCATCTTCCGCAAGCAGAGCCTTGCCCGCATCCCCCCGCATACCCTGTCGCAGGAGTGACCATGACCGACCTTGTTAAGACCCCCGTCACCGTGATCACCGGCTTTCTGGGCTCGGGCAAGACGACCCTGGTGCGCCATCTGATGGCCAATCCGCAGGGGCTGCGCCTGGCGGTGATCGTGAACGAGTTCGGCACGATGGGCGTCGACGGCGAGATCCTGAAGGGCTGCGCCGACGCATCCTGCCCGGCCGAGAACATCGTCGAGCTGTCGAACGGCTGCATCTGCTGCACCGTGGCCGACGACTTCATCCCCACGCTGGAGGCGCTGATGGCGCTGCCGCAAAAGCCCGATCACATCCTGATTGAGACCTCCGGGCTGGCACTGCCGAAACCGCTGCTGAAGGCCTTCGACTGGCCCGCGATCCGCTCGCGCATCACGGTCGATGGCGTGATCGCCCTGACCGATGCCGAGGCGGTGGCGGCGGGCCGCTTCGCCCCCGACGTGGCCGCGGTGGACGCGCAGCGCGCCGCCGACCCGTCTCTGGACCACGAGACGCCCCTGTCCGAGGTCTTCGAGGATCAGATCGCCTGCGCCGACGTGATCCTGCTGACCAAGGCCGATCTGGCCGGGCCGCAGGGCGTCGCCGCCGCCCGCGCCGCGATCGAGGCCGAGTTGCCCCGCCCCCTGCCCATCCTGACCGTGACCGAGGGCGCGGTCGATCCGCGCCTGGTCCTGGGCCTGGGCAAGGCCGCCGAGGACGACCTGGACGGCCGCCCCAGCCATCACGACGGCGCCGACGACCACGAGCATGAGGATTTCGACACCGTCGTGATCGAGCTGCCCGAGATCACCGACCCGGCCGACCTCTCCGCCCGCATCGCCCGTCTGGCCGCCGAGCAGAACGTCCTGCGCGTCAAGGGCCATGTCGCCGTCGCGGGCAAGCCCATGCGCCTTCTGGTGCAGGCCGTGGGCGCGCGGGTGCGACACCAGTACGACCGCCCCTGGGGCCAGACCCCGCGTCGGTCGCGCCTGGTGGTGATCGCGGAGCATGACGACGTGAACCCCGACGCGATCCGCGCCGTGCTGGAGGGTGTGCCCGCCTGATGCATGTCATCTTCCGCGAACAGGTCGGGCTGGAGCAGGCCGACACCCCCTATGATCCCGGTCAGACGCCCGGCGATCTGGTGGTCCTGTCCTTTTCGGACAGCGACCTGGGGGCCTTTGCGGAGGGCTGGCGGCGCGCGGCGGGGGGGCTGCCGCCCACGCGGCTCTGCAACCTGGTGGCGCTGCGGCACCCGGTCTCGGTCGACACCTATGTCGAGAACACGCTCTCGGGCGCGCGCGGCATCCTGATCCGGCTGATCGGAGGAGAGGCCTATTGGCCCTACGGGCTGGCCTCGGTGCAGGACCTGGCGCGCCGGCGGGGCATCGCGCTGGCCGTGCTGCCGGCCGACGGGCGCGACGATCCGCGGCTGGAGGAGATCTCCACCGTCCCCGCCTCGGTGCTGCGCGTCCTGCGGCGGCATTGCGATCAGGGCGGCGCGGTGGCGGCGCAGGCGGCGCTGGCGCAGATGGCCGTTGCATCGGGCCTGCACGCGGCGCCCGTGCCGGGTGCCAAGACGCTGCCCGCGATGGGGTTCTACGACCCCGACCGGGGCCTCGTCGATCCATGCCCCGCACAGGCCGTGGTCACCTTCTATCGCAGCTGGCTGGCGGCGGCGGATGTGGCGCCCATCGACGCGCTGATCCGGGCCCTGCGCGATCGCGGCATTACTGCGATGGGCGTCTTCGTGCCGTCGCTGAAGGCGCCGGGGCTGGCGGACTGGCTGACGGCTGCCCTGCCGGACGGGCCGGAGCTGGTCGTGAACGCGACCGGCTTTTCCGGGGGCGGCGTGCCCTTCTGCGGCTGGTCCTGCCCGGTGTTCCAAGTGGCCCTGTCCACCAACCGCCGCCGCGACTGGCTGGCGGCCGAACGCGGCCTGTCGCCGTCGGACCTGGCGATGACCGTCGTCCTGCCCGAGGTGGACGGGCGCATCTTCGCAGGCCTCATCAGCTTCAAGGCGGTCAGCCCGCGCGACCCGGACCTGCAATATGCGCGCTTCGTGCATCGCCCGGATGCGGGGCTTCTGGCGCAGGCGGTGGACCGGATCGTCGCCTGGCGCGGACCCGCGCGCCGCGTGGCGATGGTGCTGTCCACCTATCCGGGCCGCGACTGGCAAGAGGCCCATGCCGTGGGGCTGGACGCGCCCGCCTCCGCGCAGGCGGTGGGGGCGATGCTGGGCGCGGACCTGCCCGCGCTGCCCAACGGCACCGTCGCCTGGCCGCTGGACGAATACCGCGCGGCCCTGGCCCGCCTGCCGCAGGCGCTGCGGGACGATCTGCACGCGGCCTGGGGGCCGCCCGAGACCGATCCCGATTGCCGGGACGGCGCGTTCCATCTGCGCGCCAGCCTGCACGGGCCGGTGATCCTGGCGCTGCAACCCGAGCGCAGTCACCGCGCGGGGCGCGAGGACAGCTATCACGACCTGACCCGCGTGCCGCGCCACGGCTATGTGGCCTTCTATCTGTGGCTGGCGCGGCAGGGCGCGCGGGCGCTGATCCACATGGGGGCGCATGGCACGCTGGAATGGCTGCCGGGCAAGGCGGTGGCGCTGTCGGGCGACTGCTGGCCGCAGGCGCTGCTGGGCGCGATGCCGGTGATCTATCCCTTCATCGTCAACGATCCGGGAGAGGCCGCGCAGGCGAAACGCCGCATCGGGGCGGTGACGCTCGGCCATATGCCGCCGCCCATGCGCGACGCCGCCCTGCCCCCCGGCATGGCCGGGCTGGAGCGCAGCTTGGACGAATATTCCACCGCCGACGGGCTGGACCCCGCGCGCCGCGACCGCCTGATCGCCGCAATCCGGGACGAGGCCCGCGCCCTGGGCGTCGAGGCCGATCTGGGCATCCCGCCCGACGCCAGCGCGGCCGAGGCGATCACCCGCATCGACCGCTTCGTCTGCGACATCAAGGAAAGCCAGTACGGAGAGGGGCTGCATGTCTGGGGCAGCGGCGCCTGTGGCCAGGCCGAGCGCGACGGGCTGATGGCGGCGCTGGCCGGGCGGTTCGTGCCGCCGGGACCGTCCGGATCGCCCAACCGGGGGCGGTCGGATGTGATGCCCACGGGGCGCAACCTCTACAGCGTGGACCCGCGCGCGGTGCCCACGCCTTCTGCCCATGCGCAGGGGGTGAAGCTCGCCGAGGAGCTGCTGCGCCGCCACCTGCAGGATCATGGCGACTGGCCGCGCGGGCTGGTCGTGGACCTCTGGGGCAGCGCGACCATGCGCACCGCCGGAGAGGAATTCGCCATGGCCCTGCATCTAGCCGGGCTGAAGCCGGTCTGGGATGCCGGGTCGGGCCGCGTCTCGGGGGTCGAGGTGGTGCCGCTGGCTCTGCTGGGCCGTCCGCGCATCGACGTGACGCTGCGGGTCTCGGGCCTCTTCCGCGACGTCTTCCCGGTGCTGGCGCAGCTGTTCCAGACCGGGGCCGCGACGCTGGCTGCGCGGGACGAAGCGGCGGATCAGAACCCCTATGCCGGGGGCGCGCGGGTCTTTGGCCCGCAGCCGGGGCAATACGGGCTGGGCATGGGCACCGCGCCCACGGAATTCACCGATGCCACACGGCAGGCGGCGGGCGAGGCTTGGATCGCCGCCTCCAGCTGGGCCATCGGCGCGGATGGCGCCAGCCAGGAGGACCGCGCCGCGCTGGAGGCCCGGCTGACCCGCGCCGATAGTTTCGTCCACGCGCAGGACCTGCCCGAGACCGACCTGCTGCTGGCCGCCGATTATGCCGCGCATGAGGGGGGGTTCGCCGCCGCCATGGCGCGGATCGGGGCGGATGCGCCCGCGCTTTACCATCTGGACGCCACGCAACCCGACCGCCCCCGCGCCCGGACCCTGACCGAGGAGATCGCCCGCACCACCCGCGCCCGCGCCGCCGATCCGGCCTGGGCCGATGCGATGACGCGCCACGGCTATCGCGGCGCGGCCGAGATCGCGGCGACGCTGGATCACATGGCGGCCTTCGCGCATCTGGCGGGGGCGGTGCCCGCGCATCTCTTCGACCTCTACCACGACGCGACCTTGGGCCGCCCCGAGATCGTGGCCTTCATGCAGGACGCGAATCCCGCCGCCCTGGCCGCGATGCGCGACCTGTTCCAGCGGCTGCACGATGCCGGCCTGTGGGTCACGCGGCGCAATTCGATCATGGCAGGGCTGTCATGATCCGCGGCTGGTGCCCCGGCGCGCTGCGGCCGATGGAGTCCGGCGACGGGTGGGTGGTACGCATCCGCCCCCCCGGCGGGCGGCTGGACGCGGCCCAGGCCCAGGCCATTGCCGATGCCGCCCGGACCCATGGCAACGGCGTGATCGAACTGACCGGCCGCGCCAACCTGCAGCTGCGCGGGGTGACGCCCGCGACCCATGCGCCGCTGATCGCGGCGCTGCGCCCGCATGGGCTGATCGACCCCGACATCGCCACCGAGACGCGCCGCAACATCCTGGTCACGCCCTTCGCGGATGCCGCCGCCGATGCGCTGGCCGCCGATCTGGCAGCGGCGCTGGCGGCCAGTGACCTGGCCCTGCCCGCCAAGTTCGGCTTTGCGGTCGACACCGGCCCGGCGCCCGTGCTGACCCGAGACCCCGCCGACATACGCATTGAGGCAGGCCCGACGCTCCGCGCCGACGGCATGGACCGCGCCGCGCCCTATCGCGGACCGCAGGATGCGCTGGCACTGGCCGGCTGGTTCCTGGATCAGGGCGGCGCGCCCGACGGGCGGGGCCGCATGGCCGGGCTGACCGCGCGGCTGCGGCCCCCCGGCGCCACCCTGCCCGCCCCCCGACCTGCCGCGCCGCCGCAGCCGGGGCCGCATGCGCAAGGCCTGCTGGTCGCGCTGGAATTCGGCCAGATCACCCCCGACACGCTGCGCCGCCTTGGGCGCCTGGCACCGCTGCGCCTGACGCCGTGGCGGATGCTGCTGGTCGAGGGGGTGCGCCACCTGCCCGCGCTGAAGGGGCTGATCCCGGACCCCCGCGATCCGCGCATCCGCCTGCGCACCTGCCCCGGCGCGCCCGCCTGCCCGCAGGGGCGTGCCGCGACGCGCCCCCTGGCGCGGGCGCTGGCGCCGCTGATCCCGGCGGATGCGGTGCTGCATGTCAGCGGCTGCGCCAAGGGCTGCGGCTGGCCGCGTGCCGCCGACCTCACCCTGACCGCGACGCCCGAAGGGTTCGACCTGATCCGCCATGGCCGCGCCCATGACCCCGCCGCCCTGCGCGGCCTGCACCCCGACCAACTGCCAAAGGTTCTGTGATGCCCCATGACTACGAAAGGGACGGCGCCGCCATCTATCGCCAGTCCTTCACCACCATCCGGGCCGAGGCCGATCTGGCGCGTTTCGACGCGGACGAGGAACCCGTCGTCGTCCGCATGATCCATGCCGCGGGCCTGGTGGGGCTGGAACGCGACGTGGCCTTCACCCCCGGCATGGCGACCGCCGCCCGCGCCGCGCTGGCCGCCGGTGCGCCGATCCTCTGCGATGCGCATATGGTCAGCGAGGGCGTGACCCGTTCGCGCCTGCCCGCGCACAATGCCGTGATCTGCACCCTGCGCGACCCGCGCGTGCCGGACATGGCGGCGGGCATGGGCAACACCCGCAGCGCCGCAGCACTTGAGCTGTGGCGGCCGCATCTGGCGGGGGCGGTCGTGGCCATCGGCAATGCGCCCACCGCGCTGTTTCACCTGCTGAACATGCTGGAGGACCCCGCCTGCCCCCGCCCCGCCGCGATCATCGGCTGCCCCGTGGGCTTCGTCGGCGCGGCGGAGTCAAAGGACGCGCTGATGGCCGCGCCGCCCGCGCCGTCGGTCGTGGTGCGCGGCAGGCTGGGCGGGTCGGCCATCACCGTCGCCGCGATCAACGCGCTGGCCAGCCGGAGGGAATGATGGGACGCATCATCTGCGCGGGTCTGGGGCCGGGCGATCCGGACCTGATCTCGGTCCGGGCCGACAGGGCGGTGCGCGCCGCGCGCCACGTTGCCTATTTCCGCAAACCCGGCCGCCCCGGTCAGGCGCGGCGCATCGTGCAGGGGATGCTGACCGCCGATGCGGTCGAATATCCGATGGAATACCCGGTCACAACCGAGATCCCCTTCGATCACCCCGATTACAACGACGCGCTGGCGGGGTTCTATGACCTCTGGGCCGCGCGCCTGGGGCAGCTGGCCCAGACCGAGGATGTGGTGGTGCTGTGCGAGGGCGATCCGTTCCTCTATGGCAGCTTCATGCATCTGCAGGTGCGCCTGCAGGGACTGGCCCAGGTCGAGGTGATCCCCGGCATTCCCGGCATGGTCGGCTGCTGGAACGCGGTGGGCCAGCCCATGACCTGGGGCGACGACGTGCTGACCGTGCTGATGGGCACCCTGCCCGAGGCGGACCTGATTCGCCACATGCAGGGCAGCGACGCGCTGGTGGTGATGAAGACGGGCCGCAACCTGCCCAAGCTGCGCCGCGCGCTGGCGGCATCCGGGCGTCTGGCCGACGCCTGGCTGATCGAACGCGGCACCATGCCCGGCCAGCGCATCCAGGCGCTGCGCGAGGTGGCCGATGACGACTGCCCCTATTTCGCGATCCTGCTGGTCCATGGGCACGGGCGGCGCCCCATGGCGCGGGTGGCGGAATGAGCGGCTGGATCACCGTCGCGGGGCTGGGGCCGGGCTCCGATGCCATGGTCACGCCCGAGGTCATGGCCGCGCTGGATCAGGCGACGGACGTGATCGGATACATCCCCTATGTCGCCCGCGTGGCGGCGCGGCCCGGCCTGACCCTGCATGCCAGCGACAATCGAGTGGAGCTGGACCGCGCCCGCCATGCCCTGTCCCTGGCGGCACAGGGCGCGCAGGTGGTGATCGTCTCGTCGGGCGATCCGGGCGTCTTCGCCATGGCCTCCGCCCTGTTCGAGGCGTTGGAGGCCGACGGCGGCGATCCCGACATCCGCATCCTGCCAGGCATCACCGCGATGCTGGCGGCGGCGGCGCGGGCCGGCGCCCCCTTGGGCCACGATTTTTGCGCCATTAACCTGTCGGACAACCTCAAACCCATGGCGCTGATCGAACACCGCCTGCGCCATGCTGCGCGGGGCGATTTCGCGATGGCCTTCTACAACCCACGCTCGGCCAGCCGCCCCGCAGGCTTCGCCCGCGTGCTGGAGGTCCTGCGCGAGGAATGCGAACCCGAACGCCTGATGATCTTTGCCCGCGCCGTCACCACGCCGGACGAGGCGCTGCACGTGGTCACGCTGGAGGAGGCCACGCCCGACATGGCCGACATGCGCACCGTCGTGCTGGTCGGCAACCGCGCGACGCGGCGCGTGGGCCGGTGGGTCTATACCCCGCGGGGGGCCGCCTGATGCAGCCAGTCCAGCGCCTGTTCCGGCGTGGCGACCTGCGACCGGTCCGGCGCGGAGGGCCGGTCGATCAGCACGACCCGCACGCCCAGATCACGCGCCGCGTCCAACTTTGCGCTGGCCCCCGCACCGCCGCTGTTCTTGGCGACCAGATGGGTGATGCCATGCGCCTGCATCAGCGCCCGATCGCCCGCGACCGTAAAGGGGCCGCGGGCCAGAACGACCCGCGCGCCGGGCAAGGGGGGCGCACCCGGCGCATCGACCAGCCGCAACAGCCACCGATGCGGCAGGGCGGCAAAGGGCGCCAGGGTCTGCCTGCCGATGGCGAGGAACACGCCGGTCGGCGCGCAGGGCAGCGCCGCGACCGCGCCCGCGATGTCGGGGACGCGGCTCCAGCCGGGATCGACCGGCCAGGCGGGGCGGCGCAGCATCAGCATCGGCACCCCCGCCGCGCGGCAGGCGGCATCGGCATTGCGGCTGATCTGGGCGGCGAAGGGATGGGTCGCATCAATGACCGCGCCGATGTCCTGGTCCCGCAGATAGCGCGCCATGCCCTCGGCACCGCCGAAGCCGCCGATCCGCGTGGGCAGGGGCTGGGCTGCGGGCGCCTCGGTCCGGCCGGCATAGGAGAAGACCGCCGCGACACCGGCGCGGGCCAGCAGGGCGGCCAGGCGGCTGGCCTCACTCGTGCCGCCCAGCAGCAGGATGCGTCGCATGTCTGACCCCTGGCTGACGATCATCGGGATCACCGAAGATGGACCGGACGGCCTGCCCGGCGCAAGCCTGCGCGCGCTGGCGGCGGCCGAGGTGGTCTTCGGCGGCCCGCGCCACCTGGCCCTGGCGGGGGTTGGCGCGCGGGGGCGGGCCTGGCCGGTGCCCTTCGACCTGGCGCCGCTGCTGGCGCTGCGGGGGCGGCGCGTGGCGGCGCTGGTCTCGGGCGATCCCTTCTGGTGCGGCGCGGGGGGCAGCATCGCCGCCGTGCTGGAGCCCCACGAATGGCGCGCCCTGCCCGCGCCGGGGGTGCTGTCGCTGGCCGCCGCGCGGCTTGGCTGGCGGCTGGAGGACACAGTGACCCTGGGCCTGCACGCCGCGCCTTTCGCCCGGCTGCGCCCGCATCTGGCGCGCGGCTGCCGCATCATCGCGACGCTGCGCGATGGCGACGCGCCCGCCGCGCTGGCCGATTGGCTGGTCGCCGCGGGCGCCGGGGCCGCGCGGCTGACGGTGCTGGAGCGTCTTGGCGGGCCGACCGAACGGGTGCGCAGCACGCGCGCCGACGGCTTTGCCCCGACCTGCGCGGCGCCGGTGGCGGTGGCCATCGACGGGGCGGATCTGCCGCGCGGCTTCGGCCTGCCTGCGGTGCCGGGCAGGGCGGACGGGCTGTTCACCCATGACGGGCAGATCACCAAATCGCCCATCCGCGCGCTGACGCTGGCCGCGCTGGCCCCGCGCGCGGGAGAGGTGCTGTGGGATATAGGCGGCGGTTCGGGCTCGGTCGCGGTGGAATGGGCGCTGGCCGGGGGGCGCGCCGTGACGGTCGAGCCGCGCGCGGACCGCATCGCCACCATCCGCGCCAATCTCGACGCCTTCGGCCTGGGCGGGCGGATCACGGTGATCGAAGGGGCGGCGCCCGAGGCGCTGCCCTCCGACACGCCCGATGCGGTCTTTGTCGGCGGCGGCGCGTCACAGGGACTGCTGGAGGCGCTGTGGGCACGCCTGCCCCCCGGCGCGCGGCTGGTCGCCAATGCCGTGACGCTGGAGACGGAATCGCTGCTGACCCGCTGGCACGCGGATCACGGCGGCCGCCTGCTGCGCATCGACATCGCCGAGGCAATCCCCTTAGGCCGGATGCGCGGCTGGACCCCCGCCCGCCCGATCGTGCAATGGAGCGTCACATGCGCATCGCCGGAATAGGCTGTCGCCCCGGCACATCCCTACCCGCCCTGCTGGCCGCGCTGGAGGCCGCGGGCGGTGCCGAGGCACTGGCCACCATCCCCGAACGCGCGGCCGAGCTGCGCCCGCTGGCCGATGCGCGCAGCCTGCCCCTGCATCTGGTCGGGGTTGCGGGCATCGCCACGCCCACGCAATCCGCCCGCATCCTGGCCGCCTTTGGCACCGGATCGGTGGCCGAGGCCGCCGCTATCGGGGCGGGCGGCCGCCTGACCCATCCGCGCCGGACCTTCGGTCCCGTCACCATCGCCATCGCAGAGGTTCCATGACCGTCCATTTCATCGGCGCAGGCCCCGGCGCGCCCGACCTGATCACGCTCCGCGGCCGCGACCTGATCGCGGCCTGCCCTGTCTGCCTCTACGCCGGGTCGTTGGTGCCTGCCGCGCTGCTGGCCCATTGCCCTCCCGGTGCGCGGATCGTGAACACCGCGCCCCTGTCGCTGGACCAGATCATGGAGGAGATCGCCACCGCCCATGCGGCGGGCCAGGACGTGGCGCGGCTGCATTCGGGCGATCTGTCGGTCTGGTCCGCGATGGGGGAACAGATCCGCCGGTTGCGGACGCTGGACATCCCCTTCGACGTGACGCCGGGCGTGCCGTCATTCGCCGCCGCCGCCGCCGCGCTGCAGGCCGAGCTGACCCTGCCGGGCCTTGCGCAATCCGTGGTGCTGACCCGCACGCCGGGCCGCGCCTCGACCATGCCCGAGGGCGAGACGCTGGCGGCCTTTGCGGCGACCGGGGCGACGCTGGCCATCCACCTGTCGATCCACGCGCTGGAGCAGGTGGTGGCCGATCTGACCCCGCATTACGGCCCCGATTGCCCGGTGGCCATCGTCTGGCGGGCCAGCTGGCCGGACCAGCGGGTGATCCGCGCGACCCTGGCCACCGTGGACGCGCAGGGCATCGACCGCACCGCGCTGATCCTGGTCGGCCCCGCGCTGGCGGGCGAGGGGTTCGAGGACAGCCGTCTCTACGCCGCCGATTACGACCGCCGCTATCGCCCCGTGGGCGACGCGCCGAGGTTCCCGGAATGACGCGCCCCTTGACGCCGGGCCTGATGATCTCGGCCCCCGCATCGGGGACGGGCAAGACGATGCTGATGCTGGGCCTGCTGACCGCTTTGCGCAGGCGGGGGCTCACGGTGCAGCCCTTCAAGTCGGGGCCGGATTACATCGATCCGGGGTTCCACCTGGCGGCTTCGGGGCGGGCCAGCTTCAATCTGGATGCCTGGGCGATGGAGCCGGGGCGGCTGATCGCCCATGCGACCGGCCAGCCGCCCGCCGACCTGGTCCTGGCCGAGGGGTCGATGGGCCTGTTCGACGGGGTGGCGACGAAGGGGGAAACCGGCATCGGCTCCAGCGCCGAGATCGCGCAGATGATGGGCTGGCCGGTGGTGCTGATCCTGGATGTGGGCGGGCAGGCGCAATCGGCGGCGGCGACCGCGCGGGGCTTTGCCACGCTGCGCCCCGATCTGCCCTTCGCGGGGGTGGTGCTGAACCGCGTGGCCTCGCCACGCCATGACCGGCTGATCCGCGAGGGGATGGATCAGGCGGGCATCCGCGTGCTGGGCAGCCTGCCGCGTCAGGGCAACATTACCCTGCCGGAACGCCACCTGGGCCTGATCCAGGCCGAGGAGACGGCGGGCCTGCAGGCCATCCTGGACCATGCGGGCGATTTCATCGCGGCGCATTGCGACCTGGAGGCGATCATCGCCGCCGCCGCCCATCGCGCCCTGCCCGAGGCCCCCGCGCCGCGTCCGCTGACGCCCCCCGGCGGGCGGATCGCGCTGGCCCGCGACGCGGCCTTCAGCTTCGTCTATCCGCATGTGCTGGAGGCGTGGCGGCGCGCCGGGGCCACGATCCTGCCCTTCTCGCCGCTGGCGGATGAGGGGCCGGATGACAGTGCCGACTGCTGCTGGCTGCCGGGCGGATATCCGGAGCTGCACGCGCCCCGGCTGGCCGCCTGCGACGGCCTCCGCGCGGCCATGCACCGCTTTGCGGCGACGCGTCCGGTGCATGGGGAATGCGGGGGATACATGGCGCTTGGGGCGGGGCTGGTGGATGCCGATGGGGTGCGCCACCCGATGTTGGGGCTGCTGGGCCTTGAGACCAGCTATGCCAAGCGGCGGATGCATCTGGGATACCGCCGCGCCGAGCCGCTGACCGCCCTGCCAGGCCTGGGCCGGGTGGCGCTGCGCGGGCATGAGTTCCACTATGCCCGGGTCCTGTCCCAGCCCGATGCGCCCCTGGCCCGCGTCACCGATGCGACCGGCGCCGAGGTCCCCGAGACCGGCAGCTGCCGCGGCCTGGTCACCGGCACCTTCTTTCACCTGATCGCGCCTGCGTCGGCTTGACGCGGGCCGGCGCTTCCCGTCTAGCTGAAGGCCTGCATGGTGCCCGTCAGGCGTGAAACGCCGGGCTTCATCGGGAACGGGGAAGGGTGGACCCAATCGCGGCACCCGAAGCCCCGGCCGCCCCCGCGACTGTATGCGGAGAGCGCGCGTCACCCATGCCACTGGAGCGATCCGGGAAGGCCGACGCCGCGCCCTGACCCGCAAGCCAGGAGACCGGCCATGTCAGACAAATCCATGCCGTCGGGTGGACGGCCACAGGAGAGTGACATGCATATCGAAGAAGGCGTCGTGACCGGCGCCAAGATCATCCTCAGCTATGCGACCGCCGCGACGGTCGGTCTTTATGCGCTGAAACAGGCGGCGGGCGACCTGCGCGCCCAGGGGCCGGGGTCGCTGGCCGCGCGCGCCGTGCTGGCCACGGCCGCGACCTTCACGTTCTTCCAGGTCCTGCCGACCTGGCCCGTGGGCGTGTCCGAGGTGCACCTGATCCTCGGCTCGACCCTGTTCCTGATCCTCGGGGCCGCGCCCGCGGCGATCGGGATGGCGCTTGGCCTGCTGATCCAGGGGCTGGTCTTCGCGCCCTTCGACCTGCCGCAATACGGGATGAACGTGACGACGCTGCTGGTGCCGCTGTTCGCGCTGCAGGCGGTGGCGCGGCGGATCATCGCGCCGGGCACGGCCTATGTGGACCTGCGCTATGGCCAGGCGCTGGCGCTGTCGGCGGCCTATCAGGGGGGCATCGTGGCCTGGGTCGCGTTCTGGGCCTTCTACGGCCAAGGGGCCGAGACGCTGTCGGGGGTGCTGTCCTTCGGCGCGGCCTACATGCTGGTCCTGGCGCTGGAGCCGCTGGTCGATCTGGCGGTGCTGGCGGGCGCCAAGGCGGCGCGCGGCCTGCGCGGCAGCGGGCTGGTCACGCCGCGGCTCTTTGCATGATCGAGCTGGTGCTGATCGGGGCGGGCACCGGCCACCCCGACCACCTGACCCTGCAGGGCGTCCGCGCCCTGCAGGAGGCCGACCTGGTCCTGATCCCCCGCAAGGGCGCGGGCAAGGAGGACCTGGCCCATCTGCGCCACGCGATGCTGGCCCGCCACCGCCCCGATGGCGCGGTGATCGAGGTCGACCTGCCCCGTCGCGACCCGTCCCTGCCCTATCTGGACGGGGTGGAGGCCTGGCACGACGCCATCGCCGCGGCCTGGGCGCAGGCCGTGGACCTGCCGCGCGGCGGCACGGTCGCGATGCTGATCTGGGGCGATCCGTCGCTCTATGACAGCAGCCTTCGGATCGCCGCGCGGCTGGATTGGCGGCCGCGGGTGATCCCCGGCATCACGGCGATCCAAGCGCTGTGCGCGGCCCATGCCATCCCCCTCAACGCCCTTGGCGGAGAGGTCCGAATCACCACCGGCCGCCAGCTGCGCGAAGGCGGCTGGCCCCCGGACTGCGACCGCGCCGTGGTGATGCTGGACGGCGGCTGCGCCTTTGCGACGCTGCCGCCCGAGGACCTCCACATCTGGTGGGGCGCCTATCTGGGCATGCCCGAGCAGCGCCTGGACCACGGCCCCCTGGCCGAGGCCGCCCCCCGCATCGAGGCCACCCGCACCGCCACCCGCGCCGCCCATGGCTGGATCATGGACTGCTACCTGCTGGCGCGCATGGCCTGAGCTTCGGGGGCTGCGGCGCTGGCTGGCCTGGGCGGGGAGCCGCCGCGTGCTCCCTCGGAGCCTGGGGCTGGGGAGCCCATGGAGGGACCCCGCCGGATCGGCGAAAGGGGGAAGAGGGCGCTGCTGGAGGAGATGATGAAGCGGAAGGGGATGTGAAAGATGTACATTAGATATTGACCCGGCGTAGGTGTACCGTACCGTGTCGCGGAAGCGGAGGCATATGAAATGGCGCTAGTTCAACATAGACAGATCAAAGATCGCATCGAAAACGAATTTGCGCCTCACCTTGATATGTCCGACGTAGAAAGCGATGAAAACAATAATTGCCTTCTATCAAGGGGCCTTTGTGCACTGTCGCTAAGTCACCTTGCGGACGTGGACGTGGCCACGGCTTGCAAAAGCATAACCGACGGCTTTAATGATAACGGAATTGACGGGGTCCTCTACGAGCCGACGGACAAAACGCTTTATCTGGTGCAATCCAAGTGGAATAATACACACACTGGCGGCGTCGACAACGGCGGCGTACTAAAGTTCCTACAAGGAGTTAAAGACCTCCTGAATAGCAGATATGAAAAATTCAACGCGAAGTTCCAAAAGCGGCGATCCGAGCTTGATCGCGCAATCACAAGCGCCAGCAAAGTTGTAGTGGCTGTAGCGTACTCTGGATCTGCTTCTTTCGGTGAGGAAAACCGCTCCTCTATGGAGGACTTCATCTCCGACGTCGACGAGACAAAGGAGCTGGTATCATACGTTAGCATAAATCAAAATCATCTTTACAGTCACATATTAATGGGCGCACAGGGAGCCGCAGTTTCCGACACTTTAAATATTTTTCACTGGGGATACTTGGATGAACCTGTCCGAGCGTACTATGGGCAAGTTTCTGCAAGTGATCTTGCGCAAATGCACAGGAAATATGGTCATAAGCTTTTCTCGAAAAACATACGGATGTTCCTCGGCAGCGAAGGCGCGGTAAACAGAAATATCATTGAGACTATCAATGGTGCGCCAGAACACTTTTGGTATTTCAACAACGGAATTACTGCTTTGGCAAATACCGTCGTCAGGAAAGCGATCGGCGGCTCTAACAGAGACTCAGGGCAGTTCGAGTGCGAGGGGCTCACAATCGTGAATGGCGCCCAAACGGTGGGCTCGCTGTCCGCTATAGCTGAAAAGTCGCCGCAGAAGCTATCCGATGCAAAGGTACTCATACGCATCATATCCCTCGATGGCGCACCAGATGGCTTCGCCCCGTCGATCACCCGGAATAACAATACGCAAAATAGGATTGACCCACGAAACTTCGTTGCTCTCGACCCGACGCAAGAGCGTCTAAAGTCAGAATTTCTTGTAGACAATATTGATTACGAATATAGGCAAGGGGAGATAGAGCATTCGTCTGCGACAAGGCTTGGTCTTATGGAGGCGACTCTTGCATTGGCGTGCACCGACGACGACGTTAATTTAAGTACGCAGGCAAAACGAGAAGTTGGCCGGCTGTGGGAAGATATAGAGCGTCCGCCCTATAAGAAGTTGTTTCATAGCGGCATAAGCAGCGAGCAGATCTGGAAGCGGGTGCTGGCCTTCCGCAGGATAGAACAAGCAATTTCTGCACTTACTGTGACTTCAGGTGGTAAGGACCGCAACGTAGCCATTCACGGAAACCGCTTCTTAACCCACCTCACCTATCACTCCTTGACGAACAAGGCTTCTCAACAGGGACTAGAAGGTTTGACAGCCGCGGAAATCGACGATGCGGTCCGCACGAACTTCTCGGCTATGACGACGGATATTCTGCAACATTATCCTGACAACTACATCGCGAGCCTGTTCAAGAACCAGACCAAATGCCGCGAGATGAAAACACGATTGGTTCAAGGTGGAATTGCAGCTTGAAAATGAGCCGCAATTCCTCGCCACAACTAATGAACCACAAGTCTAAGCCTGCAGCGACCTGACCCCGACTTCCCCCTCCTCGCGTGACTTGATCGCCGCCACGGCGGCGATGCTGCCCGCGGCCGTGGTGAAATAGGGGATCTTGTCGTAGAGGGCGACGGCGCGGATCTCGCGGCTGTCGGCGATGGCCTGGGCGCCTTCGGTCGTGTTCAGGACCATCGCGATCTCGCCGTTCTTCAGACGGTCGACGATGTTCGGGCGCCCCTCATAGACCTTGTTCACGCGGGTCGAGGCCACGCCCTCGGCATCCAGGAAATCCGCCGTGCCGGAGGTCGCGATCAGGGTGAAGCCCATCGCCACCAGGTCGCGCGCGGCCTGGGCCAGGGCGGGCGTCTTGTCAGCATCCTTGACCGACAGGAACACGCGGCCCTCGGTCGGCAGATGCGTGCCCGCGCCCATCTGCGCCTTGAGGAAGGCGCGCGCGAAGTTGCGGTCCCAGCCCATGACCTCTCCGGTCGAGCGCATCTCGGGGCCCAGGAGCGTGTCGACGCCGGGGAAGCGGGCGAAGGGCAGCACCGCCTCCTTGACCGAAAACCAGGGCGTGATCGGATCGGCCAGCGTCATCGGATCGGCGAAGGGCAGGTCGGTCTCGGGGCCGACGCCCGCCAGATAGGGCGCGCGGGCCGGGAAGTTCGACATCGGCTCTCCCGCCATCAGCCGCGCGGCGATCGAGGCGATGGCGCTGTCGGTGGCCTTGGCGACGAAGGGCACGGTGCGGCTGGCGCGCGGGTTGACCTCCAGCACGAAAATCTGCCCGTCCTTCAGCGCGAACTGCACGTTCATCAGGCCGCGGACCTTCAGCGCGCGGGCCATGGCCTCGGTCTGGGTCTTCAGCTCCGCGATGGTCGCGGCGTCCAGCGTGTGCGGCGGCAGCGAACAGGCGCTGTCGCCCGAATGGACGCCCGCCTCCTCGATATGCTCCATGATGCCCGCGACATGCACGGTCTCACCGTCGCACAGCGCGTCGACATCGACCTCGATCGCGCCCGCCAGATAGCTGTCCAGCAGGACCGGGCTCTTGCCCGACACGGTCACCGCCTCCGAGATGTAGCGCCGCAGGTGGTCCATGTCGCGCACGATCTCCATCGCGCGGCCCCCCAGCACATAGGAGGGACGGATGACCAGCGGGAAGCCGATGCGCTCCGCGATTTCAATGGCTTGCGCGTCGCTGCTGGCGATGCCGTTGATCGGCTGGCGCAGGCCCAGATCGTTCAGCAGCTTCTGGAACCGCTCGCGGTCCTCGGCCAGGTCGATGGCGTCGGGGCTGGTGCCCAGGATCGGGATGCCCTCCTCCTCCAGTGCATTGGCCAGCTTCAAGGGCGTCTGGCCGCCGAACTGGACGATGACGCCGTGCAGCGTGCCGTTCTGCTGTTCGGTGTGCAGGATCTCCAGCACATGCTCGAAGGTCAGCGGTTCGAAATACAGCCGGTCCGAGGTGTCGTAATCGGTGCTGACCGTCTCGGGGTTGCAGTTGACCATGATGGTCTCGTAGCCCGCCTTGGTCAGCGCGAAGCAGGCATGGCAGCAGCAATAGTCGAACTCGATCCCCTGGCCGATGCGGTTCGGACCGCCGCCCAGGATCACGACCTTCTTCGCCGCGGTGGGGCGCGATTCGCATTCGACGTCGCCCATCGCCGGGGCTTCGTAGGTCGAATACATGTATGGGGTCTGCGCCTCGAACTCGGCCGCGCAGGTGTCGATGCGCTTGAATACCGGGCGGATGTCCAGGGCGCGGCGGGCGCGGCGGATGTCGCCTTCGTCGCGCCGGGTCAGATGCGCCAGGCGGGCATCGGTGAAGCCCATCATCTTGACGCGGCGCAGCCCGTCGGCATCCTGGGGCAGGCCGTTTTCGCGGATCTGATGCTCGGCATCGACGATTTCTCGGATGCGGGCCAGGAACCACGGGTCGAAGCGCGTGACGCGGTGGATCTCCTCATCCGACAGGCCGAAGCGCATGGCCTCGGCGATGACGCGGATGCGGTCGGGTGTGGCCTTGGACAGGGCGGCGATGACGGCGGGCTTGCCCTGATCGGCGGCGCCCTCGATGGCGATCTCGTCGAGGCCCGTCAGGCCGTTCTCCATTGAGGCCAGCGCCTTCTGCAGCGATTCGTGGAAGCTGCGGCCGATGGCCATGACCTCGCCCACCGATTTCATCGCAGTGGTCAGGTCCGGCTTGGAACCCGGAAACTTCTCGAAGGCGAAGCGCGGGATCTTGGTCACGACATAGTCGATCGACGGCTCGAAGCTCGCGGGCGTGACCTTGGTGATGTCGTTGTCCAGCTCGTCCAGCGTATAGCCCACGGCCAGCTTGGCCGCGATCTTGGCGATGGGAAAGCCGGTCGCCTTGGACGCCAGGGCCGAGCTGCGCGACACGCGGGGGTTCATCTCGATCACCACCATGCGGCCGTCCGCCGGGTTGATCGCCCATTGCACGTTCGAGCCGCCAGTCTCGACACCGATCTCGCGCAGCACGGCGATCGAACCGTTCCGCATGATCTGGTACTCGCGGTCCGTCAGGGTCAGGGCCGGGGCCACTGTCATGCTGTCGCCGGTATGTACGCCCATCGGATCGATGTTCTCGATCGCGCAGACGATGATGGCATTGTCGTTGCGGTCCCGCACGACCTCCATCTCGTATTCCTTCCACCCCAGGAGGGATTCGTCGACCAGCACCTGCGCCACGGGCGACGCGTCCAGCCCCGAGCGCACGATGCGTTCGTAATCGTCGCGGTTGTAGGCCACGCCGCCACCGGTGCCGCCCAGGGTGAAGGCGGGGCGGATGATGGCGGGCAGGCCGATCTCCTCCAGCGCATCCATCGCCTGCTGCACGCCGGCATTGATGTCGTACTTGCCGCTGGCCAGCTTGGGGGCCGCGACGATGGTGGCCTTCGGGTTCTCCAAGCCGATGCGATCCATCGCCTCGCGGAACAGCTTGCGGTCCTCGGCCATCTCGATGGCGCTGCGCTGCGCGCCGATCAGCTCGACCCCGTAGCGGTTCAGCGCGCCGCTGTCGGCCAGGGCCAGCGCGGTGTTCAGGCCGGTCTGCCCGCCCATGGTCGGCAGCAGCGCATCGGGGCGCTCCTTGGCGATGATCTTCTCGACGACCTCGGGGGTGATCGGCTCGATATAGGTGGCGTCGGCCATCTCCGGGTCGGTCATGATCGTCGCGGGGTTCGAGTTGACCAGGATGACCCGGTAGCCCTCCTCGCGCAGCGCCTTGCAGGCCTGGGCGCCGGAATAGTCGAACTCGCAGGCCTGCCCAATGACGATGGGACCTGCCCCGATGATCAGGATCGACTTGATATCGGTACGTTTCGGCATGGTTCTGGCCCCCGGGCTGGTCGTGCAACGATCTCGGCAAATCGTCCGGGGTTATAGCCAGCCACGCCTTGGGCGCAAGGTGCGGCGGACGGGCCGAGCGTCGAATTCCCGGCTGCGGCGCTGGTCCCGCTTCCTTGCGTCATCCGCGCTGCAGCAACGTCAGTGCGGCGGTGTAACGGTTGGCCACCGGTGCGGTCGTCAGCTGGGAGCGGACCATGAAGGTCTGGATCAGCTTTTCCAGATTCTCGGGCTTGGCGATCTCGTCGAATTTCGACGTGCCCAGCAGCCGCTCGGACGCCTTAGTATATTCCTCGAACTGACGGTCGATATCCAGCCTCCCGTAATTGTCGCCAAAGCCGAACGCGCCCTGAAAGACCTTGCGCAGCGGGGCGTTGCCGATCACCTCGAACCAAAGCGTCCGGTCCGACGAGGTCCGCTCGGCCAGCTGGGCCACCTCGCGACGCGCGTTCAGGGCAAGGCGCAGGTTGTCGTCGCCCTCTCCGATCCGGCGTTCGAACTCGCGCTGCACGAAGGCGGTGCTGATGGTGTCGGCCAGGTCCTTCGCGGGTTTGGACGAGCCGTATCCCATCGCCTCGTTCATGCGCAAATAGCGCTTGTCGGCCAGCCGGTTGACCAGCGACGACTTGTCCGCGGGATCGGACTCCAGGACCTTCTGGATGAAAGCCTTGTTGGGCAGGTCGGCCTCCAGTCCGAAGGCCGACAGCGTGGTGCTGAGCAGGCGGAAGTCCTTGACCAGCTCCTCGGCCTTGGTGGTGCGCGCGATGGTGTCGCGGAAATAGGCCGTGTTACGCTGGACCACCGAGTCGCGGGCGACGGCCTCGATCTGACGGGCCTCGGTCCGCTGGACAATCTTCCAGCCCAGCAGGCCTGTGGCACCGACAGAGATGGTCATAGCGCCCTCATGTCCTCGCAGCGGCGAACAACCGCGCCTCGCGGGGCAGCAGATCGCGCAGCTTGCGCAGCGCCTGATAGGCGTTGGCCTCGACCGCCGCGGCGCTGGCATCGGCCAGCAGGATGCGGCTGTCCCGGTCGTCGAAGACCTGGCTCAACTGCTCGATCGCGACCAGCAGCTGGCGGCGGCCGTCCTCGGGGTCCGCATCGCCAGACAGGATCATCTGGGCAATATACATGGCACGGGATACGGGCGTGTGCGCGCTGTCGGGATGGATCGCGTCGCGCAGGCGCAGCACGTTCACGTTCGGCGTCTTGATCGCGATCTTGGTGCGCCGGTCGCCGTTCTCGATCACCGCGCCGTTGATCAGAACACGCTCGTTCGGGGCAAGCTTCAGGACCAGGCCGCTCATGCCGCGCCCTCGCCCCGCAGGCCGCGCATGACGGTCATATTGATATCGATCAGCGGATCGGTCAGGGCGTCGCCTTGGGTCACCGCGCGACCATGGCGGATCGCGAAACCGGCCAGAGAGATCAGTCCGGCCTTGACCTCGTCGGGCAGGCCGTTGCCGGGATCTGCCAGATCGGCCGCCAGCAGCGTCCAAAGTTCGGAGTTCTTGTACACCGCCTGGATGGTGTCGGTGTTGTCCGCCTGGCGCGGCGCCTGGCGCAGCATGCGCGTGACCCGCGAGAAGATGTCGTATTCGGCATCGCGCGGCGAGCGGATGGCGGATGTCCTGTAGCCATGGTCGGTGAGTGGCGTTACCGCGTTCAAGATCGTGCTTCCCGTTCTGGAGTGAGATCAAGGCCTGGAATTCTGTCTGGGGCGGCGGGCGCCCGAAGGCGCCCGCCGGTCTTCATCAGCGGAAGAGCGACATTACGGCGCCCGGCGCCTGGTTGGCGATCGACAGAGCTTGGATGCCCAGCTGCTGCTGGGTCTGCAGCGCCTGAAGGCGGGCCGAGGCCTCCTCCATGTCAGCGTCTACCAGCGAGCCGACACCGGCCTTCAGCGAGTCGGCCAGCGCGCCCACGAAGTTCGACTGGTCCGAAATCCGCTTGCCCGATGAGCCCAGATCGGCGGCACCTTGGACCGCGATGTCAAGCAGGGCCTCGATCTCGCCGATCGCGGTCTTGGCCGTGGCCTGATCGGTGATCGCCGTGGGAACGGCGCCACCGATGTTGGCCTCGAAATCCACGCCCGCGACGACAATGTCGCTGGATGCGGTCGCGACGGTGCCGTTCGTGCGGTCCAGCGATCCCAAGACGGTGAAGTCGGTCGCGCCTGCGCCGTTCACGTCGGTCTTCAGCAGGTTGATGCCGTTCATCTGCGACGCGCCGATGACCGCGTTGATCTGGGCCATCTTGCCGTCGATGTCCGTCTGGATCTTGCCGAAGTCGGCCGCGTCGTTGCCGGCGCCGATGGCCAGGTTCTTCATCTCGGTCAGGAGCTTGACGACTTCTTCGGCGCCCTTTCGGGCGGTTCCGACGACCGAGTCGGCCACGTTCAGGTTCGACTGGATCGTCTTGAAGCCCGACTGGTCGGTCTCCATGACCTTTGAGATCGCCCAAACGGCGGCGTTGTCCTTGGCGTTGGCGACCGACTTGCCGGTCGCGATGTCGGCCTGGGTTTTACCCAGCTGCGAGTTGATGTTCTTCAGGGTCTGCAGCGCGACCATGGCGCTGTTGTTGGTCAGAATGCTGGTCATGTTGTCCTCCATCAGGTGCTTTGCACCGGGATTGCATCTTGTGGCCTTCTGACCTGTCGGGCGGTTGCCCTTGCCATTTCCCTGGCATGTCTCCGGTTTAGCGGCCGGTTATTGACAAGTAGTGAATTGGGACCCTCGTCTCAAACAAACCTTCCGGCGCATTTTATCAAAACCTTTGCGGTGCGTTCGCGCGGGTCTCGCTGACCGTGCGGCGGCCCAAGGAATCGTAGGTCTGCAGGCTGCGCGCGGCCATCACGATGGCGCGCACCTGTTCGGCGGCCTGCTGGGCCCCCTTCAGCGAGGCCTGGGCCAGCATCCGGATCTCCGCCATGACGGGCTCAAGCGCGTCGCGCGTGGCCGCGTCGATGCCCTTGCGGGCAGCGATCCGCGTCATCTCGTCCAGCGCGGACAGGGCGGCCTGTGGGTTCCCGGCCAGAAGCGCGGCGCGGATCTGGGCGACCTCGCGGGTCAGGGCGCGGCTCATGCGCGGCCCTCCAGCAGGCCCGCGAAGCCGAGGTCCAGGCGGCGGGCCATCAGACCCGCATGCTCGCGCGTGAGGAAGCTGGAGAACTGCTCCTCCCCGGCGCCGCCGGAGAAGCCGCCTTCGGAGGCGGAGGGGCCGCAGTATTTCAGCATCTCCTCCAGAAAGGCCTGTTCAAGCTTGTCGGCGGCCGAAAGAGGCGCACCGCCCGTCAGGGTCTTGGGTTGTATCGGTTCGATCTGCATCATGTCCCCGCATTGGATCGGATGGGGCCGATATTCACGCCAGAGCGGTAAATAATTGGTAAGGAATCACGGGTATCAGGGAAAAAACCGCGAAAGGTTCGCTCCATGGCCGACATCCACATGATTCCGACCGCAGCGCCCCGGATGGACGGCATCCCAGCCACGCCGGCGACAATGCCGTTGCCGATGGGCGATTCTGGTTTTGCCGCCTGGCCGGGGGCGGAGCTGGTGATGCCGGATTGGGCGGCAGCGACGCACGCGGCGCCGCACACGGCCCCTTCGGGCGACGCGCTGGCGCGCTGGCTGGCGGGGCAGGCAGGGCTCAGTCCGGATTTCGCCGCCGTTCCGGGCACCGATCCCGCGCTGGAGGCGCTGGCGGCGGGCCTGCCCCAGTTGCCGCAGATGGTCGTCAAGGCCGAGGGCGGGACCCCGCCGGCGATCGACGCCGCCGCGGGCGACGCGGATGTCCCCCGCCCCGAGATGACCGCCACGCCCGATCTGCCGGTGGCTCCCGTCGCGATGCCCGTCGCATCCGCTCCTCAGGCAGCGGCCATGACCGAAGCGCCGCCGCAGCCTGCACGACCCGTCGGCGGCGTGGCCGAGCCGCAGGCGACGCCAGCCGCGGTGACCTCCACGGCAACGGAGCCGGACGTGGCCGCGCCGCTGCAGGCGGGTGCGGCTGCCGCCGTCACCGCCACACCGCTGACAAAGCGGATCGAGTCCAGTAACGCCCCCCTGCATCCCGACATGCCGGCCTTGGTGGCGGCGCCGCTGCAGAGTGGCACGGCTGCCGCCCTCCCCGCCACGCCGTTGCCAAAGCGGACCGAGCCCGGCAAGGCCCCCCTGCATCCCGATATGCCGCCCCCGGACGCGGTAACACCGAAGGCCGCCGCCATCGCGTCCGACCGGGTGGAGCAAGCCCCGCCGCCTGCCGCCATCTCGGCCGCGGCACCCGGCGGCGATTCGCCGGTAGCCGCCCGGAGCGCCGATCTGCCCGCCGGGCTTGCGGACAGCATGGCCGCCCTGGTGCACGGGCTAGAGGGCGGGCGCGATCCGTCGCTGCACGGTCCAGCACGCGGCTCGACGGCCGGACCCGCAGGTGCCACCGTCCAGCACGATCCGCGCCCGGTGATGCAGCAGGTGGCCGAGGCGGTGGTGACGGCGCGCGGCGACCGCACCGAGATCGCCCTGTCCCCCGAGGAGCTGGGGCGTCTGCGGCTGGTCATGACCGGCGCGGATCGCGGCCAGATCACCATCTGGGCCGAACGCCCCGAGACGCTGGACCTGATCCGGCGCAACGCCGACCTGCTGACGCAGCAGCTGGCCGAGGCCGGGATCACCGCGGGCACACTGGACTTCCGTCAGGACGAGCGGATGGGACGCCCGGACCAGACCTGGCGCCGGGCCGACGGAGAGGCGGGCGACAGCCTGTCGGACGGCCCCGCCCTGCCCGCGGCCGCGGCAATCCGCCTGTCCCAAACACCGCTCAGCGACCGCCGCATCGACATCAGACTGTAGGAGACCACCATGGTTGACGTGATCACCGCGACCTCGACCCCTGTCACGACCTCCTCGACCACCGCGGGCGGCAGCTTTGCCAGAGCCAGCGCGGGGGCGGATTTCCAGACGTTCCTGACGATGCTGACCGCGCAGCTGACGAATCAGGACCCTCTGAACCCGATGGAGAGCACCGATTTCGCCATCCAGCTGGCGACCTTCGCAGGCGTGGAGCAGGCGGCGCTGAGCAACCGGTTCCTGGAGCAGATGGCCGGACAGAGCGGTGGCGCGGGCATCGCGGGCTGGATCGGCAAGGAGGCGCGAACCACGGCCCCGGTCTGGTTCGGCGACGATCCGATCACGCTGGACGTGGCGCCCCACAGTCTGGCCGACAGCGTCCAGCTGGTCACGCGCGACGCGCAGGGCCGCGAGGTGACGCGCGAGGAGATCGGGCCGGGCGTGGGCCAGCTGGACTGGCTGGGTCGCAATGCCGAAGGGGCCAAGCTGGCCGACGGGCTCTACAGCTTCACGCTGGAGAGCCGGCGCGGCGGCGAGCTGATCCAGGAGTCGCGCGTCGGGGCCTATGCCCGGATCGTGGAGGCCCAGTTCGACGCGGATGGCGGGCGGGTGGTCTTCGAGGGCGGCGGCTCGGCGCTCGCATCGGAGGTCACCGCGCTGCGCGATCCGGCCTGACGCGGCCCATCGCGGGCTTGACGTCGCGCGCGCCAGCGGGCAGGCCGCAGCCATGTTCCCCGCGCCGACGATCAAGGAGACAGCCATGGATTTCGACCGCCGGATCAAGATCGCTCCGTCGATCCTCTCAGCCGATTTCGCCAATTTCGGGGCCGAGATCCGCGCGATCGAGGATCAGGGCGCGGATTGGGTGCATGTGGACGTGATGGACGGGCATTTCGTGCCGAACCTGACCTTCGGCCCGCCGGCCGTGCAGGCGTTCCGCCCGCATGTGAAGACCGTCATGGACGTGCATCTGATGATCGCCCCGGTCGACGCCTATATCGAGGCATATGCCGAGGCCGGCGCCGACATGATCACCGCCCATGTCGAGGCGGGGCCCCATCCGCACCGCACGCTGCAGGCGATCCGCGCGACCGGCAAGAAGGCGGGCATCGCGCTGAACCCCGGCACCCCGGCCGAGGCGGTCGAGTATCTGCTGGACCTTTGCGACGTGGTGCTGGTCATGACGGTGAACCCCGGCTTCGGGGGGCAGCGTTTCATCCACGGGCAGCTGGGCAAGATCGCGCGCATCCGCGAGATGATCGGCGACCGGCCGATCCATATCCAGGTCGATGGCGGGGTGGACCCGTCTACGGCGCCGCTGGTGGCGCGGGCCGGGGCCGATGTGCTGGTGGCGGGATCGGCGGTCTTCAAGGGCGGCTCGGTGGAGCGTGCCGAGGTCTATGGCGCCAACATGCGCGCGATCCGCGAGGCAATCGCAGGCTGAGCGCGAGGCGGCGGCGGGGCCGTCGATGCCCCTTCGCCGCCGCGGGGCTGCGCCCCGCCCCGAGCCGCAACGTCATCGCGTTTGACAATGCCGCCCCGCCCGCGTCTCCTGCGCCGCGCAAGCATCAGGAGGACGCGATGGATCTGGGCATCAGGGGCAAGCGGGGGCTGGTCTGCGCGGCCTCCAAGGGGTTGGGGCGCGGCTGCGCCGAGGCGCTGGCCGAGGCGGGCGTGAACCTGGTCATCAACGCCCGCACCGAGGCCGAGATCACCCGGACCGCCCATGAGATCGCCGAACGCCACGGCGTCAAGGTCATCCCTGTCGCCGCCGACATCACCACCGAGGACGGTCGCGCCCGCGTCCTGGAGGCCGTGGGCCATGCCGACATCCTGGTGACCAATGCGGGCGGCCCGCCGCCGGGCAACTGGCAGGACTGGTCGCGCGACGACTTCATTCGGGCGCTGGACGCCAACATGCTGTCGGCCATCGCGCTGATGCAGGCGCTGGTGCCGGGGATGATGGACCGGGGCTGGGGCCGGGTGGTGAACATCACCTCAGGCTCGGTCCGCGCGCCGATCTCGGTCTTGGGGCTGTCCAACACGGCGCGGACCGGGCTGACCGGGTTCGTGGCGGGCATGTCGCGCCAAGTGGCGGGCAAGGGCGTCTGCGTGAACAATCTGCTGCCCGGAATCCACGCCACCGACCGGGCCGACAGCCTGGATGCAGGCGTGGCCAAGGCGCAGGGCATCTCCGTCGATCAGGCCCGCGCACAGCGTCAGGCGGGCATCCCGACCGGCACCTATGGCACGGCCGAGGATTTCGGCGCCGCCTGTGCCTTCCTGTGCAGCCGGCATGCGCAGTTCATCGTTGGGCAGAACCTGCTCTTGGACGGGGGCGCGCTGAACGTGACCGTGTAGGGCCGCGCGGTTGCAGGAGGGGGGCGTGCCTGATAGGCACGCCCGACCGAAACGCCAAGGATTGCCCGTGACCTTGCCCCCCCGCCTGGATGTTCAGGGACTGACCCGCCGCTTCGACGGACGGGCGGTGGTGGACGATGTCAGCTTTCGGGTCGAGGCGGGTCAGGTGGCCTGCCTGCTGGGCCCCTCGGGCTGCGGCAAGTCGACCACGCTGCGCATCGTGGCGGGGGTCGACATGCAGGACCGGGGCCGCATCCTGGTCGATGGCCAGCTGATCTGCGACACGCAGGTCCGCGTCCCGCCCGAACAGCGCGCCATCGGCCTGATGTTCCAGGATTTCGCCCTGTTCCCGCATCTGCCGGTGCGCGAGAACGTGGCCTTCGGCCTGCCCGGCGGCTGGAAGGCCAACCGCAACCGCGTGGCCGAACTGCTGGATCGCGTGCGCATGGGCCGCCACATCGACAGCTGGCCGCACGAGCTGTCGGGCGGAGAGCAGCAGCGCGTGGCCCTGGCCCGCGCGCTGGCGCCCAGGCCCCGCGTCCTGCTGATGGACGAGCCCTTCAGCGGGCTGGACGAGCGGCTGCGCGACGGCATTCGCGACGAGACGCTGGCCCTGCTGAAGGAGGAGGGCACCGCCGTCCTGCTGGTCACCCACGAGCCGCATGAGGCGATGCGCATGGCCGACCAGATCCTGCTGATGCGGGCGGGCCGGATCGTGCAGCAGGGCGCGCCCTACAATCTCTACAACGCGCCGGTGGACCGGCAGGCGGCGGCCTTCTTCAGCGACATCAACGTGCTGACCGGCCGGGTGCGGGGCGCCCTGACCGCGACGCCCTTCGGCGAGTTCCTGACGCCAGGCCTGCCCGACGGGGCCGAGGTTGACATCGTCATCCGCCCGCAGCACCTGAAGATCGACTTCGACCGCGCGGGTCAAGGCCCCGCCCCCACGGCGGAGAACGGCACCGCGGCACGCGCCCGCGTCACCCGCGCCCGCTATCTGGGCCGCGAATCGCTGGTGGAGTTCGCGACCGACGAAGGCGCCATCGCCCTGAACGCGACAGTGCCGGGGGTGTTCCTGCCGCCGCCGGGCACGCCCATGTGGGTGATGCTGCGCCGCGACCGGGTCTTCGTCTTTCCGCGCGGCTAGTCCTGGCCTGTGGCGCGGCGGTAGTCGGCCAGCACCTGCGCCAGATGCAGCCGACGACCCGCCGGATCGGCCAGCCGTGCCCAGAGGCGCCGGGCCTGACGCACCATCCGGCGGCATTCCTGCGGATGGGCGCGCGCCCAGTCCAGCTGCCGGTCCAGGTCGGTGCAGCCCGGCGCCAGCGGCAGATAGTGCCTGTGCGCGCGGAACAGGCCCGTGACGAAGCCCTCCCACCCGTCCTCCTCGATCAGGACCAGCGCCTGACCGCCCAGCAGCGGCAGGGCATCGGCATCCCCCTCGGACCCGGACAGGGCCAGATGAAAGCGGGCGGGCGTCCCCGCTGCGGCCACGGGCACCGGGGCGGTCAGCCCGGCGCGGGCCAGCACCCGGTCGCGTCGCGCATCCGGGATCAGCGCCAGGTCCATGCCCGCCCGCCCGGCCAGCGCCGACAGGACCCGCCAGCGCCCGGTCCGCGGCAGCAGGGCGCAGGCGGGGCCGTGCGGATCGTGCTCCAACGCGGTGATCAGCGCCTCGGCGGGTTGGCGGTCGTCGGGCGCATGGCCCGACAGCGTGCCACGCCAGGACAGGATGTCGGCCCGGTCGTCCCATTCGGGACCGGCCGCGACCGGGCTGCCGGGAAAGCCCGCGTTCCCGATGCGGTGCCGCCAGGGCGCGGGCCACAGAAAGACGTTGCGCGCCTCGCGACGGCGCAGCGACGCGATCAGCGGGCCATCCGCCGGATCGTCGGGGCCGCTGCCCGCCCAGGTCGCGGGGCGCGGGTCCAGCCAGTAGCGGCCGCGCCCGGTCACCTGCGCGATGTCGTTTGCCATGGCCGCGGCGCGCAGCAGGCCGGGCCGTTCCGCGGCCAGATGGAACAGACCCTGCGGCCCGCGGATCAGCGGCATCACCGTCCCGTCGGCGCCGCGCAGCTGATCGCGCTCCAGGTCCAGGCACAGCGCCTGACCATGCGGCGGGCGGTCGATTCCGCCCTTCTGCCGCAGGCGGGCGGGCGCGGCCAGGCGCGCCAGGCGGGCGGCCAGCTGTGCGCGGCGGTTGGGGTCCTCCTCCGCGCCGGGCTGGGGTTCGTCCATCATCGCCAGGACCTTGGGCAGGGTCGTCCGGCGGGCGCGGCGCACCCCTGCGCCCGGCAGGGGCGGCAGATGTGGCAGGTCGTACCAAGGGGACAGGGCGGTGCGGTAGTCCTCGGGGGCGGCCTCGTCGATGTCGATGTCGATGAAGCACTCGCGTCCCGCGAAATGCGCACGCACGCCCGCCAGATGCGCGTCCCAGTCCGCCGCCCAGATGTCGCCCAGGGCGCCCAGAGGCACGTCCATCGCCGCCGCGATGCTGCGCGCATAGGCGCCGCCCCGGTGGAGATAGCGGCTGGCGATCCAGTCCTCGACCCGGCGGGTGTTCAGCAGAAAGACCGCGCCGGGATAATGCGCGTCCAGCAGGGCATAGTCCTTGAACGCCTCGATCACCGGCATGTTCAGGAAGCGCACCGATTCCATGTCTGTGAAGGCCGTGATGCCGTCGGCCCATCGCGCCAAGGGCCTGGTGCCCGAGAGCTTCGCATGGGCGATGTCATCGGCCAGCGCCCCCTCCAGCCAGTGCGCGGCGGGGATGCGGTTCAGGTCGAACAGCCGCGCGATGAAGGTCGTGCCGCATTTGTTGAAGCCGATCTGGAAGAACTTGGGCGGCATGGCTGTCTGTCCGGGGTTCACCGCGAGGTTGCGCAGGGCGCAGCTTCCTGTCAACGCCCGCCCGTCCCATGGGCGAAAAGCGCCGCTTCGGCGTCCGGCTGCGACAAAGGTCTTGCCTTGCAGCGGGCGCGCGGCTAGCACCGAAGGCAGGAATTCGGGAGACGCCGGCGGCAGCGCCGGGGCCGAAGGAGAAGCCGCCCCGGCAAGCTCTCAGGCGAAAGGACCGTCTTCCCCAAGAACTCTGGAGAGTGGCCGAGAGGCCCGCCGAAGGGATAACGATCTCAGGCGCCGCTTGCGGCAGGGACAGAGGGGGCATCGACGCGCGGGGGGCACCCCCCGGCCCACCGATGCCGGCTGTCCGGCGCAGATGCAGGAGGCCAGATGGCCGAGACGAGCCGCCGGACGGGTCTTTACGACCTTCATGTCGAACTGGGCGCCCGGATGGTGCCCTTCGCGGGCTGGGAGATGCCGGTCCAATACCCGATGGGCGTGATGGCCGAGCATCTGCACACCCGCGCCCAGGCCGGACTGTTCGATGTCAGCCATATGGGCCAGGTCCTGGTGACGCCGGACGATGGCGACATGACCACCGCCGCCGCCGCGCTGGAGACGCTGATCCCGGCCGATGTGGCGGGGCTGGCGCCGGGGCGGCAGCGTTACGGGTTGTTCACCAACGATGCGGGCGGGGTCCTGGACGACCTGATGTTCGCCAATCGGGGCGATCATTATCTGCTGGTCGTGAACGCGGCCTGTGCGGACCAGGACATCGCGCATCTGCGGGGGCTTTCGGGCGTGACGGTGACGCCGGTGACCGATCGCGGACTCATTGCGCTGCAGGGGCCGCAGGCCGAGGCGACGCTGGCGCGGCTGGTGCCGGGGGTGGGCGCGATGCGCTTCATGGACAGCACGGTGCTGGACTGGGACGGGGTCGCGCTGTGGATCTCTCGGTCGGGCTATACCGGCGAGGACGGGTTCGAGATCTCGGTGCCCGAGGCGCGGCTGGAGGCGTTTGCCCGGGCGCTGCTGGATCAGCCCGAGGTCGCGCCCATCGGTCTGGGCGCGCGCGATTCGCTGCGGCTGGAGGCGGGGATGCCGCTTTACGGCCATGACATGGATCAGGGCGTGACGCCCGCGCAGGCGGCGCTTGGCTGGTCGATCCCCAAGGTGCGTCGCAGCGGTGGCACGCGCGCGGGCGGGTTTCCGGGCGCCGATGCGGTCCTGGCCGAGTTGGGCGCCCCCGCCGTCACCCGGCGCGGGCTGCGCCCCGAGGGGCGCGCGCCGATCCGCGAGGGGGTCGCGCTGTTCGCCGAGGACGGCGCCCCCATCGGGACTGTCAGTTCGGGCGGGTTCGGCCCGTCGGTGGGCGGGCCCATCGCCATGGCGCGCATTCCCGCCGACATCCCCGAGGGCGCCACGATCGAGGCCGAGCTGCGCGGCAAGCGCGTGCCGCTGACGGTCTGCGCCCTGCCCTTCGTCATCCCCTCCTACAAACGCTGAGGACATCATGCTGAAATACACCGAAGACCATGAATGGCTGCGCGCCGAGGGCGACGAGATCGTCGTGGGCATCACGAAACATGCCAGCGAGCAGCTGGGCGATGTCGTCTTCATCGAGCTGCCCGAGGAGGGCCGCGAGGTCGCGGCGGGCGACGAGGTCGTGGTGATCGAGAGCGTCAAGGCGGCCAGCGACATCGCGGCGCCGGTGGCGGGCGTGATCACGGCGGTGAACGGCGCGCTGGCCGATGCGCCCGGCGACGTGAACGGCGATCCGATGGCGGCCTGGTTCTTCCGCATCAAGCCCGCGGATGCGGGTGCCATTGACGGGTTCATGGACGAGGCGGCCTACAAGGCGCTGGTCGGGTAAGCGACGGCCGGGCCGTGCGGCCCGGCGAAGTCCGGGGGCGCTTCGCCCCCCGGACCCCCCGAGGATATTTGAGTGAAGAAGAGGGGGCTGGCCCGCCCCGCAAGGAGGCGTGATGAGCCGCTGGACCGCAAGCACATACAATCCCGACGATTTCGCCAACCGGCGCCATATCGGACCGTCTCCGGTCGAGATGGAGGCGATGCTGAAGGCGGTGGGCGCCGACAGCCTGGACCAGCTGATCGAGCAGACCGTGCCTGCCGCCATCCGCCAGTCGGATGCGCTGGACTGGCCGGCCCTCTCCGAGGCGGGGCTGATCGCGCGGATGCGCGAGGTGGCCGAGAAGAACCGCGTGATGACCAGCCTGATCGGGCAGGGCTATTACGGGACCGTCACGCCGCCCGCGATCCAGCGCAACATCCTGGAGAACCCTGCCTGGTACACGGCCTACACCCCCTACCAGCCCGAGATCGCGCAGGGGCGGCTTGAGGCGCTGCTGAACTTCCAGACGATGGTGGCGGATCTGACCGGGTTGCCGGTCGCGAACGCGTCCCTGCTGGACGAGGCGACGGCGGCGGCCGAGGCGATGGCCATGGCGCGGCGGCAGTCGAAGTCCAAGGCGGATGCGTTCTTCGTGGCCCATGACCTGCACCCGCAGACCATCGCGGTGATCGAGACCCGGGCCGCGCCTTTGGGCATCCGCGTCATCAAGGGCTCGGTCGACGATCTGGTGGCGGATCAGGTCTTTGCCGCGGTGTTCCAGTATCCCGGCACCTATGGCCATCTCCGCGACCTGACCCCCGAGATCGAGGCGCTGCATGCCGCGGGCGCGCTGGCCATCGTCGCGACCGATCTGCTGGCGCTGTGCGTGCTGAAGGAGCCGGGTGCGATGGGCGCCGACATCGCCGTCGGATCGTCGCAGCGCTTTGGCGTGCCGATGGGCTATGGCGGGCCGCATGCGGCCTTCATGTCCTGCCGCGACGCGCTGAAGCGGGCGATGCCGGGGCGCATCGTGGGCGTCAGCATCGACAGTTCGGGCAATCAGGCGCTGCGCCTGTCGCTGCAGACGCGCGAGCAGCATATCCGCCGCGAGAAGGCCACCAGCAACGTCTGCACCGCGCAGGCTCTGCTGGCGGTGATGGCAGGGTTTTATGCAGTGTTCCACGGGCCGGTCGGCCTGAGGGCCATCGCGCAGCGGGTGCATTTGCACGCGGTCACGGTGGCCGATGCCCTGCGTGCTGCGGGTGCCGAGGTCGCGCCGGAGGCGTTCTTTGACACGATCACCGTCAAGGTGGGCGTGGGCCAGCAGGGCATCATGGCCGCCGCGCGTCATCGCGGCATCAACCTGCGCAAGGTGGGCCGCGACCGCGTGGGCATCAGCGTGGACGAGACGACCGATGCGGGCGTGATCGTTCGCCTGCTGGACGCGTTCGGGATCACCGATGCGGCCCCTGCGGCGACGGCGCCCGCGATCCCCGAAGCGCTGCTGCGCGAGAGCGAGTACCTGACCCATCCGGTGTTTCACATGAACCGCGCCGAATCCGAGATGATGCGCTATATGCGCCGCCTGTCGGACCGGGACCTGGCGCTGGACCGTGCGATGATCCCCTTGGGCTCCTGCACCATGAAGCTGAACGCCGCGGCCGAGATGATGCCGATCACCTGGCCGCAATTCGGCGCGCTGCATCCCTTCGCGCCGGCCGATCAGGCGGCGGGGTATCATGAGGCGATCGCGGACCTGACCCAGAAGCTGTGCGTGATCACCGGCTATGATGCGTTTTCGATGCAGCCGAACAGCGGCGCGCAGGGGGAATATGCCGGGCTGCTGACCATCCAGGCCTATCACAGGGCGCGCGGAGAGGAGCGCGACATCTGCCTGATCCCGATGTCCGCGCACGGCACCAACCCGGCATCGGCGCAGATGTGCGGAATGCAGGTCGTGGTGGTGAAATCCGCGCCGAACGGCGATATCGACCTGGAGGATTTCGCCGACAAGGCGGCCAAGGCTGGCGACCGGCTGGCGGCGGTGATGATCACCTATCCCAGCACGCATGGCGTCTTCGAGGATACCGTGCGGCAGGTCTGCGATATCACGCATGAACACGGCGGTCAGGTCTATATCGACGGCGCGAACATGAACGCGCTGGTCGGTCTGGTGAAACCCGGCGAGATCGGCGGCGATGTCAGCCACCTGAACCTGCACAAGACCTTTGCCATCCCGCATGGCGGCGGCGGCCCCGGCATGGGGCCGATCGGGGTCAAGGCGCATCTGGCGCCCTTCCTGCCCGGCGATCCGCAGGGGGGCGAAGGCGCCGTGTCGGCGGCGCCCTACGGGTCGGCGTCGATCCTGCTGATCAGCTGGGCCTATTGCCTGATGATGGGTGGCGAGGGCCTGACGCAGGCCACGCGCGTGGCGATCCTGAACGCGAACTATGTCGCGGCGCGGCTGGCCGGGGCCTATCCGATCCTGTTCATGGGCAATCGCGGCCGGGTGGCGCATGAATGCATCATCGACACGCGGCCCTTTGCCGAGCACGGCGTGACGGTGGACGACATCGCCAAACGCCTGATCGACAACGGTTTCCACGCCCCCACGATGAGCTGGCCGGTCAGCGGCACGCTGATGGTCGAGCCGACCGAGAGCGAGACGAAGGCCGAGATCGACCGCTTCATCACCGCCCTGCTGGCCATCCGCGACGAGATCACCGAGGTGGCCGAGGGCCGCATCGCGGCGGATCAGAGCCCGCTGCGCCACGCGCCGCATACGGTCGAGGATCTGGTCCGCGAGTGGGACCGCCCCTACTCGCGCGAACAGGGCTGCTTCCCTCCGGGCGCCTTCCGGGTGGACAAGTACTGGCCGCCCGTGGGCCGTGTGGACAACGCCCATGGCGACCGCAACCTGATCTGCACCTGCCCGCCGCTGGAAAGCTACGCGCAGGCGGCAGAGTGACGGAAAGGAGCCGGGTCGACGACCCGGCCCCTTGACAATCGCGCCGTGCCGGATACACCAAGGCGCACGTGGGGTCGTAGCTCAGTTGGTAGAGCGCGTCGTTCGCAATGACGAGGTCAGGGGTTCGATTCCCCTCGGCTCCACCAAGCATCCCTTTGCTAATGAATACAGTTAGTTAGTAGGGTGCTTTCCCACCTCTATATCCCACCTGT
The DNA here is from genome assembly GCF_057748165.1 of Paracoccus sp. NIOT.M2S5SZ12. NCBI lineage: Bacteria > Pseudomonadati > Pseudomonadota > Alphaproteobacteria > Rhodobacterales > Paracoccaceae > Paracoccus > Paracoccus sp. NIOT.M2S5SZ12. The sequence continues at coordinate 1,927 of NZ_JBYLFR010000004.1, read as the reverse complement.
CAGGCTCACTCCTACGATTTTTTTTCTAGAATCCAGGTTGCTCCTTGGTGTTTTCCTCAGAGGCCATGAAGTTTTCACTTTGGGAAGGACGTAGCCTGAGCTATCAGGTTAGCAGCCACAAAAAGGTGATCCTATGCCGAAGGCGCTACAAGTCCTCCTAGGTGCAGCCTGTCTAGTTATCATCGTCGCTGGGGGATGGGTTGCTGTCAGTCAGTACACAGCACGAGCAGAGGCAAATCGGCTTGAGGCTTTTTCCTCTGAAATGCGAATTAAACGTCAAGCTAAGGAATGCGATCAGCTTTTGCGCCGCCCAGACCTTCTAGACAACTTTACTTGGGATACGTGCAACAGCATCAAGAAGCAGGCGAGAGAGCTTAGGTAAATTTTTTTATTTTGTAGATCAGTAGCCCTACCCGAACGCTACAAGGGTGGTCCGGTTATTTTCAGGGGGGACCCTAAGCCTTCTGCGAATCAGAAAGAGGACTCCCGTAAGGGAATCCCCGTTCATCATCCTACACTCAAGTCAAGAAAATTAGTCTGACAGACAACGATAGACAGAGGCGCGGCTGATACCAAGCGTCTCTACGATCTTTGCTGGCTTCATTCCCTCACTGTGTAGCTGCTTCACCTTCTCTGCCTGTGACATGGCTGTAGGCTTCCTGCCTTTGTACTTCCCTTGTGCCTTGGCCTTGGCAATCCCTTCCCTCTGACGCTCTAGCATGATGCTTCTCTCGAACTCAGCTACACCACCCATGATGTTCAACATCAGCTTGCCAGTGGGCGTAGAGGTATCAATCCCCATATCAAGTATCTTGAGTGCAGCACCCTTGGCTTGGATCATGGACAATAGTTCATGCAGATGGGCCACAGAGCGGGCCAGACGATCCAACTTAGTGACAATAAGGGTGTCACCTTCCCTAATGAACTCCAGGGCCTCAGCAAGCTTCTGACGGGCTGTCACGTCTACTGATGAAACCTGCTCTACAAACAGCTTCTCACAGCCTGCTTGGTGTAAATCACGCTCTTGGGCTGCAAGTCCTGCGGTCTGGTCCAGGGTAGAGGTTCGGGCATATCCAACAAGCATGGTCCTAGTCTCCAATTGGGGAATCAGTCTCAATAGGGTCTAAGATGTTATGCCGTGATCGTCTCAAAATGTAAATGGCATTTCAGTGAGACAGGATTCATGGGGCTATCGTCTCACAGGTGCTATCTCACACCACCAAGGCTCATTGAGACACTGATAACCGAAAGAATCGCTTAGTGAGAGGCACCCTAAAGTATTCCAGGAAGTCAATAGAAGATAGGCAACATGCCCTAAGTTGGCACTACCCTTCCCTGATGGAAAATTGAATATTTCAGTTTGTCTAAGAGAGCGAAAGGATAGCCTTTTCTGACTGAATACGACCAAGGGCCGGGCAGGAACTAACAGTGAACATATCACTGATAACAATGACTAAATAAACGGAACTAGGCTAAAGTTGCACCCGTGTAAGGATGATCTAAATTACACATAGTAATAAAGGTATACATATGTATTAGGACTGTTGGTATTACGAGCGCCAGCGGATCAGCTAAAACACTTATCAGTGTTCTATCTGTCACTCTTTGCAGAGTGAAAATCCTTGGACTCCTGTCGGTAACCTACAAAGAATAGCTACATAATAAGATGGACACCCAGTAGTCTAAATCATATCTTCTATTAATTAATAAGCCTACAGGCTGACCGATAGGTCTAGTCATTAACCATATACAGTCTAACTACTGTAGCCTCTTTAGCTTATGTTCTTATTACCGTGCTATCGCATCTTAGCCTGTAGGCTATTTATATGGCGTTGTTGCAGAACTCTCCCCGTGAAGGATTCACTTGGTGAATCCATGCGGTTAGATGGGCAGCATGAGCAAGCCCAAGCCCGCCCGCTACCGCACC